>JARROU010000125.1:0-5428 GCA_037383585.1 Campylobacterales bacterium
ATCGGTTCGTAGGGAAAGCTCAGGACATCGGTTGCCTTGTCGATGTTACGGTGTTCACGGTTTAGATCCCGGATGGCGGCATCGTCGCAGATCACCAGCTCGATGTCTCCGGCATCCAATGCGCCGGCGATGGCCTCTATCGTCGATAAATCGGGGTGAAAGTCTGTCTGGTTTTCAATATCAATCATGGGTGGAATTCTAACCAATTAGTGCTTTACACATATCGGTGTATGGTACAATCAACCTATGATTACCCGACGAGACGTTTTATTCTCTGCAGCGGCACTGCTGCTGGTGCTGCCTTCACCGGCCGGCGCCGCGTACGCCAAAAGCGTTGAAGTGCTGGAGGAACCTTACCAGACGATCGGGGTTGTGCACCAAGACCTATTCCCGGGAAGCGCAACCGTGCCGTCGCCCAGGCTGCTCAAGGCACTCGGTTACCTCGGAGGCGTCATGAAAGATCCCTACGTCGACGAGGACGAAAAAGTGTTTCTGAAAAACGGTGCCCGCTGGCTTAACGAGCAGGCCAAAGAAGATTTCGGCCAAGCCTACTATCTCCTAGAGCCGGCGCAGCGCCAAAAAGTACTGCGCACCGTTTCGGATCTCACCTGGGGCGACAACTGGCTGTGGAACCTTTTCTCCTATCTGTTCGAAGCACTGCTCTGCGACCCGGTATACGGCGCGAACACCCATGAAGCCGGATGGCACTGGCTGAACTATGAACCGGGTTACCCCCGGCCGAAAGTGCCGTTCATATGAAACAATATGATATCTGTATTATCGGCAGCGGAGCCGGGGGCGCGCCGGTGGCGTATGAGCTCAGCCGTGCCGGTTACCGTGTGCTTATCCTGGAAAAAGGCCCTTACCTGACGGAGCAGGATTTCACGAAAGACGAGATCGCCGTCAGCCGGCGCAGCATCTATACGCCACGCCTTAAGGACGAACAGCACGTCGTCGAAACCTATAACGACGACGGCTCCGTGCACAGGGTGACCGCGTCGGAATCGGGCTGGAATTTCTGGAACGGCTCGATGGTGGGCGGTTCGTCCAACCTGATGAGCGGCTACTTCCACCGGATGAAACCGGTGGATTTCAGGCTGCGTTCCACCTTCGGGCCCGTCAAAGGCGCCAACGTCGTCGACTGGCCGATCTCCTACGACGACATGGAGCCCTATTTTGCGAAAGTCGAGGAGGTGGTCGGCGTTTCGGGCCGGGTGGTCGAGCACCCGTTCCAGGAGCGGCGTTCCACAAAAGATTTCCCGTTCCCGCCGACCTGGGAACAGCCGATCTCGCGTTGGTTCGACGCCGCATGCGACGCCCTCGGCTACCACAGCATCCCGACCCCGCGGGCCATCCTTCCTTATGACGCACTCGGGCGCAGCGGCTGCTCCTATTCGAACTTTTGCGGCAGCTACGGATGCGCGACCGGAGCCAAGAGCCACGCCCGTTCCGCCCTGCTTGAAAAGGCCAGGGAAACGGGGCGGTGCGACATCATTGCCAACGCCTTCGTTTTCAAACTGGATTCGGACCGCACCCGCGTGAGAAACGCGCACTATTATGACGCTTCGGGCCGGGAACACACCGTGAATGCGGGCACCTTCGTCGTTGCCGCACAGGCGATCGAGAGCGTACGCCTGCTTTTCAATTCGCGCAACTCCCATCACCCGGACGGACTGGGCAATGCGAACGGGCAGCTTGGCAAAAACCTTATTTTTTCCGCCGGCGGCAGCGGGCAGGGGCGCTTCGAGTTTTCCCGGCTGAACGAAAAGCAGCGCTTCGATCTGATGACGCGCGGTGCGTTTGTCAACCGTTCGTTGCAGGACTGGTATGTGTATCACCGCTACGGCAGGCCCTACAAGGGCGGGACCATCGATTTTCTTTTCGAGCACCCCAACCCGACGAGCCGGGCCCTGCGCGAACTGTACAACGACGACGGTCGCATGCTATGGGGCGCAGAGCTGCAAAAACGGCTCGAACACGCCTTTAAACGCTCGCGTGTTTTTGTTTTCGAGGTCTTCAACGACTGGCTCCCGACCGACAAATGTTTTGCCGGGATTGACGAAGGCGTCCGGGACAAATGGGGGATGCCCGTCGGGAAGGTCCGTCTCTACGGCCATCCGCACGATATAGAAGTGGGCGGGTTCCTGGCCCAAAAAGCCGAAAACGTGCTGCGGCAGATGGGCGCCGTCGAGATTGAAAGCGACATCTCGTCGGCCCCGCCGCCCAACCTCGTTGCGGGCGGCTGCCGCTTCGGGACCGATCCGCAGACCTCCGTGCTCGATCGGCAGTGCAAAATGCACGGTATGGAGAATCTCTATGTCTCCGATGCCAGTTTTATGCCGACCGGCGGCAGCGTGCCTTACACCTGGACGATCTACGCCAATGCCTTCCGGGTGGCCGATGCCATCAAAGCGGCTTTAAAGGCAACGGCGAAAAAGCTATAATGGCATCCGAAAAACAGCACGAGGGGAGAGTTGTGACAAAAAAAGCGGTCTGCATCATGAGCGGCGGGATGGATTCGACACTGGCGGCCTACATGCTTAAAGCGCAGGGCTACGAGATCATCGCGGTCCATTTCAACTACGACCAGCGTACACAGCAAAAAGAGCTTGAATGCTTCCGGGCCATTGCCGAACGCATCGGCACACGGCAGACGTATGAAATCGACCTCGGTTTTTTTGCCGACATCGGCGCGTCGGCCCTGACGGATAAAACCATCGAAGTCCCTACGGGCGGCATTGAAGCGGGCGTACCGGTGACCTACGTGCCTTTCCGCAACGGCATCTTCCTCAGTATTGCGGCCGCCATCGCCGAAAAGGAGGGGGCGTCCGTGCTGGGCATCGGCGTCGTCGAAGAGGACTCCAGCGGCTACCCCGACTGCCGGGAAGCGTACATCGAAGCGATGCAGCGCGCCATCAATCTCGGTACGAAGGACGAGACCGACATTACGATAGCGATGCCGCTTGTGCACCTGAAAAAAGAACAGATTGTCTCAAAAGCGATCGAGTTCGACGTTCCCCTGGAGTTGACCTGGAGCTGCTATAAAAACGAAGAGAAAGCCTGCGGCGTCTGCGACAGTTGCCGGCTGCGCCTCAAAGGGTTTGAGCTGGCCGGCCGCCGAGATCCTGTCCCCTATAGGTAAAAATGCAGTTTTTTTCCGTGATTTCCCTTTTATCTAAGCCTTAAGCAAAGTCAGCTGTTATAAAATGTCACGGTTTATTAAAAGGAGTATAATGTCCGAATTTGTACAAGTTGCGCGGCAGCCCATCATCGACGCCAATAACGCCACGTACGGCTATGAACTGCTTCACCGGGATTCCGAGGGCAGGGCAGTGGACCATACTTTGACGCACCGGACGATGTCGGCACAGGTGATGCTGAGCGTGTTCAACCTGATTGGACGCGAGCGCAGCGTCGGGAACGCCCTGGCTTTTTTCAATAGTGCCCCCGAGTTTCTTTTGACTGACATTATCGAGGCGCTCCCGGCCAAACAGTGCGTCTTTGAAATCTCCGCCGTGCGTTCCCTGCGCCACAACGAAGCGGCGAAGCTGCAGCTTCTGTTTGAGAAGGGCTACCGTTTCGCCCTCGACAACTTCGTCGTCTCCGATGAAGCCGTCGGCACGTTCAAAAACGCACTGCCCTATATCACCTATATCAAAATCGACGTACAGAACAGTGACGTCGAGTTTGTCGCCGAACACGTCGAGGCATTGAAAAAAAGGCACATACTCATCGCGCAGAAAGTGGAAAGCCTTGATGAGTTCTCCGCCTACCGCGACATGGGGTTCAACTATTTCCAGGGGTACTACATCCAGCATCCCTCTCCGGTCAAGCACTACCGCCTCGAGCCGAAGCATTTCGGCGTGACGCGGCTGTATAAGATGCTCGATACCGTCCCGTTTGCCGAATTTGCACGGGAATTTGAACGCCACAATGAAATCACGATACAGTTTTTCCAGTATCTGCTCTCTACCGGAATCAAGCGCTACGATGCGACGAAATCCGTGCGCGAACTGGTCATGGACGTCGGCAAGGAAGTGATGCAGCGCTGGTTCATGCTTATCGTGTTCGCCAAGGGCAGTACCGATATCACGGTCGGAAAAGGGCAGTTCTCCCGTTTCTTCGAAGAACGCATCGACCTGATGCAGACAATCGTATCGAATGTCCACAGTGCCGATCCCGACCGCCGACGGGACGAATTGCGGCTGCTGGCAATCTTTTCGACGCTCATCGACGTGTATCAGATCCCGTTCGATGCGCTGATGGCCTCGTTTGAAGTCAGCAAGAATCTCGAAAAGTGGATCGCCAGCACGAGCCGCTCGATGTCGAGAAGGTCAACCGGGTCCTGAAGGCGTTCAAAACCGATTACGACGAAGTGACCGAAAAAGCGAAATACGCGGTATAGATGCGCCATTCGCACCCTTTCAACCCTGTGGCGGACGACCGCTCGAGGGTTCTGATCCTCGGCTCCTTTCCAAGTCTCAAGTCCATCGAGGAGCATTTTTACTACGCCCATCCCCGAAACCAGTTCTGGCCCATCATGGAGAAACTGTTCGGAAGCGCTCTGCCCGACCGCGAAAGCCGGAGACGGTTTGCCCTGCAAAAGGGAATCGCCCTGTGGGACACCTATGGATCACTGGTCCGTTCCGAGAATAACTCCAGCGATGCCAACCTGAAATCATTGGAACCCAACGACATCGACGCCTTCCTCGCGGCACATCCTTCCGTCCTCCATGTTTTCTGTACCGGGAAAAAGGCGTACGAAGGCTGCCGGAAGCATTTCCCGGACCTCCCCGTTCCCTGCACGCTGCTGCCCTCGACGTCGCCGGCGTACGCGTCGATGTCGTTTGATGACAAACTGGCCGCCTACCGGCAGATCAAAGCGGTGCTCGATGCTATTTGACTATGAGGGCATCCGGGTCCTTCACCGCATCAACCCGCGGATGAAGCACGCCTATCTTCAGGTGGAGCACGACGGTACGGTCGTGCTCAAATCCAACGGAAAGAACAAGCAGGCCCTTCGGGCCTTCATCCTCTCCAAACGCGAATGGATCGCCAAGCAGCAAAGCAGGCTGCTTTCCCACCCGTCGATCACTCTGGGGCAGGATATCCTCTACCTGGGGGAATCCCTGCCGCTGGACGAGGTCAAAACGCACACGTTCCGCACCGGCAGCCTTGAGACGATGCGCAGGAGCTACGACCGATTTTACCGGGAACAGGCCGAGCGGCACCTCCAGGAAAAAACCGATTTTTTCGCCGGGCGTTTGGGGGTCGGATACGCACAGGTGCGCTTCCGGAAAATGAAACGGCGCTGGGGCAGCTGTTCAAAAACGGGGATCATCACCTACAACACCCTGTTGATGCAGCTGCCCGAAGCGATGATCGACTATACCGTCGTGCACGAACTGGCCCATCGTGTCCATTTCAA
>JARROU010000126.1:0-7311 GCA_037383585.1 Campylobacterales bacterium
GTCCGTTCGAAGCGGGGCTCGCGATGCACGGCCGCATCGATGCCTTCACCGACGCGCATCCCCATGTCGCAAAAAGCAAAGCGAGGTTGCAGGGGAAAAAGTACCTCAAAGGGGTCGTCGTGGACCTCGTCTACGACCACCTGCTTGTCAAGCACTGGCCGGAGTACTCCCGCGTCGGGATCGACGATTTCCTTCAGATCTTTTACCAAGAAGCCAACGACGCCGTCCGGGACTACCCCGACGAAGCGCAAGACTTTGTCAGACGGGTCATCGACAACGATATTCTCAACAGTTACGGTACCTTAGAGGGGCTGGAGACGGCGTTTTTGCGCATCGACCGGCGGCTCTCCGCGCGTCTGCTGGAGCGGGAATCGTGTTCGGAATATCTGCCGCTGGTAAAAGAGGAGATCGCCGGACTGGAAGCGGATTTTCGGCAGTTTTTCCCCGAGCTCGCTGCCCACTTCAAAACGCACTGCGGCGCGCTCGGCGGGGCGCACTGGCTGAAATAGCAGGCCGCCTTACGCCTTCGGCGGGACCGGGTAGTGTTCGACGACGAAGTCGATGTCCTTGTCGCCGCGGCCGCTGAGATTGACGAGGATGGTGTCTTTCGGGTTTTCTCTGGCCAGCTTCATCGCGTAGGCGACGGCGTGGGCCGATTCGAGCGCCGGGATGATCCCCTCGTACTGCGAGAGCTTGTAAAAGGCATCGACGGAATCGTCGTCGTTGCAGGTACCGACGATCGTGCGCCCGATCTCGCGCAGGTAAGCGTGCTCGGGGCCGACGGAGGGGTAGTCGATGCCCGAACCGATGGAGTGCACCGGCGCGGGGTTGCCCTCGGCGTCTTTGAGCATGATCGAGTTGAAGCCGTGCATGACCCCCTCCTCGCCGTAGGTCAGCGTCGCGGCGTGCTCGCCGAGCTGCGCGCCCCGCCCCATCGGCTCGACGCCGTGCAGCGCCACGGGTTCGTCGATAAAGCCCGAGAAGAGCCCCATCGCGTTGGAGCCGCCGCCGACACAGGCGACCGCGTGGTCGGGCAGCTTGCCCGTCATCTCGAAGAACTGTTCTTTGGCCTCGATGCCGACGACGGACTGGAAGTCGCGCACCATCTTCGGGAACGGGTGCGGCCCCACGACGGAACCGATCGCGAACATCTGCGTCTCTGTGTCGGCCAAATAGGCTTCGAAGGCAGAATCGACCGCCTCCTTGAGGGTCTTGAGCCCGTGGGTCGCCGGAACGACCTTGGCGCCGAGGATCTGCATCCGAACGACGTTGGGATGCTCTTTCGCGATGTCCACCTCGCCCATGTGGATCTCGCATTCCAGCCCGAAATAGGCCGCCGCCGTCGCCAGCGCGACACCGTGCTGCCCCGCCCCGGTCTCTGCGATCAGCTTCTTCTTGCCCAGCCGCTTCGCGAGCAGCGCTTCGGCCATGCAGTGGTTGAGCTTGTGCGCGCCGGTGTGGTTGAGGTCCTCGCGCTTGAGGTAGATCTGGCCGCCGCCGCAGAAGTCGCTGAGGTTCTTTGCGTAGTAGACCGGCGTCGGGCGCCCCTGGTAGTGCTTGCGGATCGTGCGCAGCTCGTGCAGGTAGTCGTGGGACTTGGAAAGCTTGTCATACGCCTCGCGGATCTCCCGGAAAGGTTCTTCGAGCTGCGGCGGGATGAAGGCCCCGCCGAACTTGCCGAAAAAGCCCTGTTCGTCGGGCATCGTCTCCAGATACGGTTTTTCTTTTTGCATGGTCGCTCCTTCGGATTCGTTTGTAACGATTCTATCGGAGGGACTCTTAGAGTAAGCCGCGCGCTACCGAGCGCACCAGTCCTTGAGTTTTTTCCCGCCGTCATACGGCACGGCCAGGCCGCGCCCGATCAGGCTCTGGCCGACGCTGACGCCGTCGGCATAGACGTCCGCGACGATGCGGAAATACTTCCCGCGCTTCATGTTGCGCAGCTCGACCGTTTTCGCGCGCCGCAGCAGGGCGACCGCGTGCTGTTTCGCCTCCCGGGCCAGCGCTTTTTCCGCCGCGCATTTCCCCCGCATCTCCGGCGTGTCGATCCCGTTGATGCGGATGCCGATGCGTTCCCCGATGATCTGCGGCCACGCCCGGACCGTGGCCCGGAAGGTGTCGCCGTCGTAAATGCTCGTGACCTCATCGACCCGGATCGAGCCGAAATTCTTGTTTCTTATGGATGCCGCGTCAAGGGCGATGCAGACGATTAAAATGGCTATGGCGATTCTCATGGCAGACTAGAGCCCCTCTTCGACGGTGATCGCGATCACCATCTGCTGTACGCCCAGGACGCTGTTCTGCACTGCCATCAGGTTCGCGCTCTGGAAGCGCTGCGTGGCGACGATGCTGTCGCCCATCATGCCGATGTTGTCGGACATGACGAGGATCGTGTCGGCCATGTCGCCGATGCGGTCGGCCATGAGGCCGATGTCGCCCGAGAGCTGCAGCATGCTCTGCATCGAATCGCGCAGCGTCGGGGTCGACGTCATCGACTGAAGTCCCTCGATCGCGATGACGTAGCCGTCGACGGCCGTCGCGACGAAGGTGAGCATCGTGGAGAGCTCGTACAGCTGCATCATCGAATCGGTGTTGACATAGAGGGTGCCGGCCAGCGCGTCGCGGTTAAGATCGCCGCTTACCGCCGAAACCTGGTCCAAAAAGTCGCGAACGTCGCCGGCGATATCGCGCAGCTGGAAACTCATCGACCACGGGCTGAACATCACCGACTGCATGCGATAGTACAGGTCCATCCCCTCGGAGAGCAGTGCGTCGTACTGCCATGCGCGTGACTGCGTCTCGATAACGGAGACGAGGGTCAGCATGTTCTCCTGGGTCTGCAACAGCGTCTGCGTCGTGGCGACGAGGTTCTGGCTCTGGATTTCCTGGGTCTCGAGGATGCGGTCGGCCATTAGGTCGATGTTGTCCGCCATGACCAGGATCCGGTCCGCCATCTCGCCGATGCGGTCGGCCATCGTGCCGATGTCGGTCGAGAGCTGCAGCATGGAGGTGATGCCGTCCTTGATCGTCAGCGGGGATGCGGCGCCTTCAAGCTGCTGCACATCCAGCGAGAGCCGCAGCGCCTCGTTCGAGAGGGCGAGCCCCGTGCCGAAAAGCGCGTCGAGGGCGTCCCTGGCCGCAGCGCCTCGTTCGAGAGGGCGAGCCCCGTGCCGAAAAGCGCGTCGAGGGCGTCATAGGTGGCGGCATCGACCTGCAGCGGGGCGGCCAGGTTTTCATCGACCGCCGTCACGGCATCGGCGGCGCTGCGCACCGCCTCGTTCGCCTGCAGCAGCGGTGCGCAGACGTCGTCGGGTGAAATCTGTACGGCGGAGAGCTGCGTTTCCAGCGCGTCAAGCTCCGCTGCAAGGTTGGTCAGCGACGTGTTCGGCGTCGCCGCGTTCAGGGATGCTGCAGCGAACAGCAGCAGGGTTGCCATAACAAAACGTTTCAGGGTCAGTCTCATGGTATCCTCCTTACAGACCGTATGTGCCGATGACGTCGACAATGATGCGCTGCGACGCGTTCACAGACGCCGCTGTCAGGGCCATATCGTCGTTCATGATCCCCTGCACCTCGACGATCCGGCCGCTCATGAGGCCGATGTTGTCCGCCATGACGACGATCTTGGCGCTCATCTCCATGATACGGTCCCCCATGACCTTGATGTCCTGCGCCAGGCGCAGCATGGAAGCCGTGGCATCGGAAAGGACAGGCGTCTGCGTCAGCGGCGCCATCTGGTTGATGCTGTCCGCGTACGTTTCGATGCTCATTGCCAGCGCGAGGTTGATCTCCGAGAGGTCGGTGAGATAGGTCAGCGTATCGCCGTCGAGGTAGTGCGACGCTTCTGCGCTGTCTGTATTGACCAGCACGACAAGGCCGACCAGCAGCACCTCCATCGATGCGGCCTCTGCCTCGAGGCGCGCCAGCTCGCCGGCCATGTTCGACTCGTCCAGCAGCGTCGTGTTCATGTCCGCGGCGAGCGTGTTGCCGTTTGAGACAAGCTGCCCCAGCGTCAGGTTGTAGGCGATCGAGGTGAGCGAAGCGTTGAGCCGGACCATGTTCTCCTGCGTGGTGAGCATCGCGGCCTCGATAAACGCCATGTTGGCGCTTTGCAGGGTGATCGTGTAGACGATCTTGTCCGCCATCGCACCGATGTTGTCCGCCATCAACAGGATGCGGTCCGCCATCTCGAGGATGCGGTCGGCCATCGTGCCGATGTCATCAGAGAGGCGGAGCATCGCCGAGAGGCCGGCGCGGTATTCGACGAGGTCGGCCGCATCATCGATGCTTTGAATCTCCGAGCCCAGGCGCAGAGACGCTTCCGCCATCGAACGCGCCAGGGCGCTGAGGTCTTCCAGCGAGGTCAGATCCTCCTGCGTCAGCGTCAGCGGGTCGCTCAACTGAGCGCTCACGGCTTCGATGCTCTGGGGGTAGTCCTCGATCGAGGTGTTGAGCGTCCCCAGCTGCGAGCAGGTATCCCCTGCCGCGAAACTGAACGCGTCCAGATCGGCCTCGAGCGCGTTCCCCTGTCCGACCAGCCCCTGGAGGTCGTCGGTAAGCGCCGCCTGCGCCGTGCCGAAGATCAGCGGCAGCAGCAGGACAAGCTTCATAATAAAAGCGTTTTTCATTACGTATATCCTTCGAAAAAAATTTGAACGCCGCATCATAGTCAAAGTTCCTCCGGATGCTAAACGTTTTGTCAACAAAAATGGAACCGGGATCGCACCGTGCGAAAAAACGCAACAGCAGATGCTTTTGGGCTGTGGTATGATGGGGAAATACGTCAGATTTCAATAAGGAGCGGTCATGCCCGAAAACCGAACTGCCTCGAAGCGTCCGCTGTATCTCTGTGCGCCCGTCAACGCCCTCGTGGAGGGGATTTACGAAGAAAACATCCCCCTCTCCGAGATCAAACGCCACGGCGATTTCGGCCTGGGCACCTTCGACGACCTCGACGGGGAGATGGTGATGGCGGAGGGGACGATCTACCAGATCACCGCCGACGGCGAGGCCCGCGCGGTCTCCGAGGCGCGGCACACCCCCTTTGCCGTCGTCACCTTTTTCGAACCGACCTTCACGGAAACCTTTGACGAAACAATGGAATATGAAGCCTTTCTGGCGCGGCTCGACGCGCTGCTCCCCTCGCCCAACATCTTCTACGCCTTCCGAATCACGGGCCGGTTCGCACAGCTCAGGGCACGTTCCGTGCCCAGACAGCACAACTACCGGCCGCTGAGCGAAGCGGCGCACGAACAGCACGAATTCGTTTTCGACGGTGCGCAAGGGTCCCTCTACGGCTTTTTCACCCCCGCATTCATGGCGTCGCTCAACGTGCCGGGACTGCACCTGCACTTCCTCGATCAGGAGCGCCGCCGCGGCGGCCATCTGCTTTCGTGCCGGCCGGAAAATGTCACCGTCGAAGTCCAGATGATCCATCGTCTCGAGCTCTCCCTGCCGATGACCCACGACTACCTTACCCGCAACTTCGAGCGCGACACCGAAGCCGACCTGGAGGACGCGGAGAAATGATCCCGTTCAACCATCTGGGCTGGCTGTTCAGCCGCTTCGGAAACGCCGCCTACCCCGACGCCGTCGTGCACGACCTCTGCGACGCGCTGAACGAAGTGCGCCGGGGCGGAAGCGTGCTCGACCTGGGGGCGGGTACGGGCATCGTCGGCAACTACGCTCACGGCTGCCGCAGCGACCTGAGGTTCGTCGCCGCCGATCCCGCGGAAGGAATGCTGAAGTACGTCCCGAAACACGTTGAGAAGGTCACTGCCCGCGCCGAGGCGCTTCCCTTCGAGGCTGACGTCTTCGACGCCGTTGTAGCGGGCGAAGCGCTGCACCACTTCGACGACCCCGGCGACGCGCTGGCCGAGATCGCCCGGGTGCTGCGCGGCGGCGGCGTGATCTTCGTCTACGAATTCGACCCCTCCACCTTTTTAGGCCGCCTGATCTGCCTGGCCGAGAAGCTGCTGGGCGAGCCGGGGCACTTCTATCCGCCGGACATCCTCGCCGGGAAATTGGAGGCGCACGGCTTTGGCGTCCGAATCGGCCGCCACGGCTGGCGCTACACCCTCACGGCACACCTTAAAGAGTAATCGTCACGCCTCTGCGCTTTTGCAGCGCGCCATCAGCATCTGCGCATTCTCCCAGGCGTGGCCCTCCTCGTCGTTGTTGAAATAGCAGTAGACCTCCTGCCCCTTTTCGGCCATCCCGAGGAGCCGCTTGCCGAGCGCCGCAATCTGCTTTTTGTCGTAGCGGCCGCGATAGCGCCCGGTGGGACCATGCATCCGCACGTACGCGAAGGGCGCCGTCACCTCCCAGGGGGTCTGATTTTGATCGAAATCGTTGATGCAGAATCCCGCACCGTGTTTTTCCAGCAGCGCGAAGAGGTCGTCTCCGATCCACGACTCGTGTCGGAACTCAAAAGCGCAGCGGTACTCCGAGGGCAGCATAGAAAGAAACTCCTCCAGCAGCTTCAGGTCGATCTTCATCGACGGGGGCAGCTGAAACAGGAGCACGCCGAGTTTCGGTTTCAGGGGTTTGACGAGGTGCAGAAAGGCATACAGCTCCGAGCGGGCGGTTTGCAGTTTTTTGTAGTGGGTGATGCCCCGGTGCGCCTTAAGGGTGAAACGGAAGTCCTCCGGCGTCACCTCGAGCCAGTGTTCTATGGTGCTTTTTCGGGGCAGATGGTAAAAAGTGCTGTTGACCTCGACGGTCGTAAACCGTTCGGCGTAAAAGGGGAGCAGGTCACGCTTGCTGATCTGCTCCGGATAGCACTTCCCGATCCAGTGGTCGTAGTAGAACCCCGATGTACCGACCCATATCTTTGACAAGCACTTCCCTTTCTGTTTCAAACCGGACCGGGCGGCCGCCTACGGCAGCTCGTATCCGTCGGAGAGCGTTTTGAGGAAGGCGACGATCGCATCCTCCTGTTCTTCCGACATGTGGAGGTTGCCGAGCTCCCTCGTATTGACGTTCTGTGGGACCTCCGGAACCGGCCAGCAATCCTGAGCGATTGCGTCCGCTTCGGTCGTCATGTTGTTTTCGCAAGCAGGCTTGACGTCGCGTGTATTGTAGAAATGGACGATCGTCTTCAGGCTTTTGAAGTATCCGTTGTGGGTATAGGATTTATTAAAGTCCGGATAGGGACGCTTGTCGACGTTTCGCAGCGTCGGCACCTTCTGCTTGCCGTAGTTCTCATCCGCGAAGGTCTGGTAGTCGCCCCGGCCGAGGAGGAACTCCCCGAGCCCCTGATCGACCCATGCATAGCCCTGCGGGTTGAAGACCGAAGCCTGCGTATAAAAA
>JARROU010000127.1:0-476 GCA_037383585.1 Campylobacterales bacterium
AGAAAACGATCGACGTCACCTTCCCGGAAAGCTACGGCAGCGAAGCGCTGGCGGGCAAACCGGCCCAGTTCAAAGTGAAACTGCACAAGATCCAGACCAAAGAAAAAGTCCGCATGGACGCCAAACTGGCCAAACAGCTGCTTCCGGGCGACGAAGAAGCGACGATGGACAAAGTCAAAGAACAGGTCGAAAAACAGCTCGAAAACGAAGAGCTGAGCAAACTCTACAACGAAACGCTCAAGCCCGAGCTGCTTGAAGCGATCGTCAGCGCCTATGAGTTCGACCTGCCGGAATTCGTCGTCGAGCAAGAGATGGACATGGCGCTCAACAACAAAGCGCGCGAAATGAGTGAAGAAGAGCTCAAAGAGCTCAGAGAAGACCAGGAGAAAGTCAAAGAACTGCGCGAAACGTTCCGTGACGACGCCAGCCGCTCCGTAAAAGCGACCTTCGTCGTCGACGCCCTCGCCAAAGCGGAA
>JARROU010000127.1:567-3583 GCA_037383585.1 Campylobacterales bacterium
CCTCAGACGGTCTACGAACACTACAAAAACAGCGGCTACCTCCCTGCCATCCAGATGGCAATGGTTGAAGACAAAGTGCTCAGCGGTCTGCTGAACGCTAAAACGGAAACTGCAGAAGAGAAATAATGAGCTACATTCCTTACGTCATTGAAAAAAGTGCGCGCGGCGAACGCTCGTACGACATCTACTCCCGCCTCCTCAAGGACCGCATTATCATGCTCAGCGGCGAGGTCAATGACGCCGTCGCCTCGACCATCGTCGCACAGATGCTTTTTCTCGAGGCGGAAGACCCGGACAAGGACATCTATTTCTACATCAACTCCCCCGGCGGTGTCGTCACCTCCGGTATGGCGATCTTTGATACGATGAACTACATCCGCCCCGACGTCGCGACAATCTGTATCGGCCAGGCGGCGTCGATGGGTTCATTCCTGCTCAGCTCCGGAGCGCAGGGCAAACGTTTCGCCCTGCCGCATGCGCGCATTATGATCCACCAGCCGCTCGGCGGTGCACAGGGGCAGGCGACCGATATCGAGATCCAGGCCAATGAGATCCTTCGCATGAAAAAGGAACTCAATCATATCCTGGCGAAAAACACGGGACAAAGCCTCAAAAAAATCGAAAAAGACACGGACCGCGACTTCTTCATGAGCGCCGAGGAAGCCAAAGAGTACGGTATGATCGACGAGGTACTCGTCAAAAACGATAAGAAGTAAGAGACGGACAATTCCGATGAAACTTCCGATCGTCACCTACCCGGACAAACGCCTTAAACAGATTTCCGAACCCGTCACCGTCTTCGACGGGGCGCTCCATGCATTCCTTGACGACATGTACGAAACGATGATCACTTCCAACGGCATCGGTCTGGCCGCCATCCAGGTCGCCAAACCGATCAACGCGCTGATCATCAACCTTCCCGACGATGCGGGTGAACAGAATGAAGAGGATCTGCTCGAGATCATCAACCCGGAGATCGTCCAGAGCGCAGGCAGTACCTTCTACCAGGAGGGATGCCTGAGCGTTCCCGGGTTCTATGAAGACGTCGAGCGTTTCGAGCAGGTCACGATCACCTACCACGACCGCCACGGCAACGAATGCACCCTCGAAGCCGACGGGCTGCTCAGCGTCGCCGTCCAGCACGAGATGGACCATCTCCACGGCAAGCTTTTCATCGAAAAGCTCTCCTATACCCGCCGCAAGAAGTTCGAAAAAGAGTACAAGCGGCTCCAGAAAGAGAAGAAAAACATCAAATAACATTTTATGTTTTTCTAAATTTCAAGCCGTTATGATACTTTCATACCAATGGAAGTATCACCATGAAACAGCTCAAATGCGCCACCCTTGAAGGCATCGACGCCCTTCCCGTTACCGTTGAATCGACCCTGACGCGGGGTCTGCCCTCTTTCACGATCGTCGGGCTCGCCTCCTCGGCCATTTCCGAGGCGCGCGAGCGCGTCAAGAGCGCCCTCCTGGCCAACGACTTCACCTTTCCCCCGAAACGGATCACGATCAATCTCAGTCCCAGCGACGTCGAAAAACGCGGCAGCCAGTTCGACCTCGGCATCGCCCTGCTGATCGCACTGGACGCGAGCGAAAACGCTTTCGAGCAGTGGTTTGCTTTCGGGGAGCTGGGGCTCGACGGTTCGGTCAAGGAAAACACCATTCTCTATCCGCTGATCCTCTCGCTGGCCAACCGCGGAGCGTTGACGCATACAATCGTGCCCAAAGAGGCCCTGGACAAACTGAGCAACATTCCCCACATCACTTTCATCGGCGTCGAAAACCTCAGCGAGGCCATCGGATTTTTTAAAAATCCGCAGGAGAGCACGTTGCCGCCTGCTGCTCCAAAAGCCGTGCCTTACCCCTCCCAGTCCATCGGAGGAGAGCCCTACTATTTCCAGAAGGCATACCCGGACGATTTCAAGGAGATCCGCGGCCAGGAAGTCGCCAAACGCGCCGCACTGATCTGCGCCTGCGGGATGCACAATCTGCTGCTTGAAGGCAGCCCCGGCAGCGGGAAATCGATGATCGCCAAGCGGCTGCGCTACATCCTGCCGCCGATGACGAACAAAGAACTGCTCGACGTCGCCAAACTCGATGCCCTGGAGGGAAAAGATCCCCACTTCAAGCCCGTGCGCCCCTTCCGCTCGCCGCACCACAGCGGGACGGCGGCCTCGATCTTCGGCGGCGGAAGCCACAAGGCGCAGATCGGCGAGGTCGGTCTTGCGCACAACGGCATCCTATTTTTCGACGAACTGCCGCACTTCTCCAAACCGGTCCTCGAAGCGCTGCGCGAACCGCTCGAGGACAAACGCATCCGGATCTCACGCGTGCACTCGAAGGTCGAGTATCCGACCGATTTCCTGTTCGTCAGCGCGATGAACCCCTGCCCCTGCGGCAACCTGCTCAGCGATACGCTGGAGTGCCGCTGCAGCGACCTTGAAATCCGGCGCTACCGCTCACGCCTTTCCGATCCTTTCCTGGATCGCATTGATCTCTATGTACAGATGCAGCCCGAGCGCGCGGAAGACAGACCCTCGCTCAGCTCCGAAATGATGCATGAAACCGTCCTGCGCGTCCACGCCCTCCAACGGGACCGCGGTCAGCAGACCCTCAACGGCCGGCTCGACGATCCCGGCATCGACGCCTACTGTCGGCTGAACGAAGAAACCGAAGCGATCATGGCCCAGGCCGTCCAGCGCTTCGCCCTCTCGTTTCGTTCGATCAAGAAGCTCCAGAAAGTCGCCCGCACCATCGCGGACATCGAGGGCAGTGAGACGATTGAAAAGACGCATCTGCTCGAAGCCCTGAGCTACCGCCGGCGAAACTGAAGCCCGTATATCACCCCGATTGTATTGCTTCTCTCTTTGGGTAAGTTGGCTAAAATAAAGTAAATATATCCCAAAAGAGATCCATAGGTGAGACCAAAAGATTTCAAAGCGATCGTGACCATTGTACTTGGGGCGGGATTCGTACTTGGAAGTCCGGTAAAGGCGCAGTGTACCCTAGAGGA
>JARROU010000127.1:3612-7837 GCA_037383585.1 Campylobacterales bacterium
ACTTCACATCGCCGCCGTAGCAGCGAACAATCCGACAGCGGCGTCGATTCACGACCTACTGACCGGGAAAACAGTGATGGAAACGGAAGCGCCCTTGCTCTCGCACAATGTCAGATGCTTCTATGCCGCCCGGAAGTTCACACCTGTCTGGAGCAGTGGTGTGGACCTTTTACCCATCACGGAGGATCTGGTACAGATGCTCCATTCACTAGAAAGCGAAGGACTTGATCCCGACAATGCCGCCTATCACCGTCACCGCATCGCGACGCTGATTCGACAGGGAGGCTTCCTGGACCCCCACCGCCTTGCCCGGCTGGACCTCCTGCTGACCGACGCCTTCTTCAGCGTTGGACACCACCTGCACTACGGGGTTGCGTACGGGGCAGACCTCAACACCTCAAACGAATACAATAACGTCCCTGTGGATATGACTGCCGTGTTGGAAAATGCCGCCGCGGACGGCGGGGTCAAAACAGCACTGCTCGCCCTCGAACCGCAGAACAGGGAGTACCGCGCGCTCAAAGCGTCCCTGGCCCAGTACCGGGAATTGGCCGATAAGGGCGGCTGGAGTACAAGACGCGCCGACTACGCCGATCAAGCTACGGTCCGAAGCCGTCTGATCACCACGGGCGACCTGAATGCTTCTTACGATTCCAATGCCACGGACCTCAATGCCAGCAAGGAAAACGACGACCGGCTCCAAGAGGCGGTCAAACGTTTCCAGCGCCGTCACAACATCACGGCCGACGGCGTGGTGGGACCGGTCACTTCATCCAAAATGGCCATCTCTCCCGAGCAGATCATCAAAAAGATCAAGCTCAATATGGAGCGGTGGAAATGGCTTCCGCCGCGCAGCCGCGCCGAGTACATCGTCGTCAACATCCCCGGCTTCGATCTGGAAGTGATGGAAGCGAACACGAGCCGGTTGAAAATGCAGGCCATCGTCGGACGGCGCGAACGCGAGACGCCCGCCTTCGCGTCGCAGATACGCCACATCGTATTCAACCCCTACTGGCGGGTGCCCGAGACCATCCTCAAAGAGGACCTCATCCCGAAACTGCAGTCCGACCCGCGCTATCTGGAGACGAAAAAGATCAGGCTCTTCGCTGCGGACGACCGGAACGAGAGCCGGCCGATCGATCCGGAAACGGTCCCGTGGAAACAGTTGAAAGAACATGAGAAGATGCGCTTTAGCTTCCGGGCGGAACCCGGCGAAAAAAACCCGCTGGGATATGTGAAATTCATCTTTCCGAACCGGCATGACATCTATATCCACGATACGCCGTCGCAGTCGCTTTTCAAAAACAGCAGTGCCGCCTTCAGTTCCGGCTGCATCCGCATACGCAAACCGCTCGAGCTGGCACATTACCTGCTCTCGCGGGACGAACCCGATATCACCTACAAGCAGATCTTTGCACGCATGCTGTCGGGCGCAAACCGCTGGGTGCGCCTCCAACACCCGCTGGACGTCTATATCACCTACCAGACAGCCCGCGTCGGCGAGGACGGACGGCTCCACCTCTACGACGACCTCTACGGCTATGACAAAAAACTAGAAAATTATCTTAAATTATACTAAATGATTAAAGTTAATAGGGGTACACCCCTAAATATTTCGATATAATAATATTAAAAATAACAGGAAGGAATGGAACGATGGCATTTGGACATGAAATGGACCGCAGGGATTTTTTGAAACTGGGCGCTACGGCGGCCGTCGCCGCAGCGTTTCCGAGCGTCAGCTTCGGCAGTACAATCGAGACGTACGAAAAGTCGCTGTCGTTCTACAACATCCATACCGGGGAATCATTGCGCACAACCTATTGGGCGGAAGGGATCTATCTCCCCGAATCCCTCGAGGAAATCAACAAGATCCTGCGCGATCACCGCACCGGGGATCAGATCGCGATGGATACGAACACGCTCGATCTCCTGCATGCCGTCCGCACAAAGCTCGACAGCAAAAAGCCTTTCAGAATCATTTCAGGCTACCGCTCGCCGAAAACGAATGCGATGCTCAATAAAAACACATCGGGCGTCGCGAAAAAAAGCCTCCATATGCTCGGAAAGGCGATCGATATCAACCTCCCCGGTACCGATCTGGCCATGCTGAGAAAAGCCGCCATGAGCGAAAAGGCCGGCGGCGTCGGCTATTACCCCGAATCAAACTTCATCCACGTCGACAGCGGCCGCGTGCGCTACTGGTAAGGAAAGCGCGGCGATTCCTTCTCTTGCCTCCAACGCTTTAACCTCATATCTATCCCGGATTTTCTATACTGTCAGAAAGAAGCCATCAAAGGAAACGCGATGCTGTTGCGCCTCTTCGTACTTTTATTTTCCGTCCTGCTGCTGCAAGGCGGCGCGGCGGACATCGCCAACGGTAAGACGGCGCTGGTCATTTTGAACGCCGGCAAGCAGACCCGCCTGATCTATGAGAACAAAGAGGTGCCGCTGCTGGACCATCCCGCCGACCCCGCGAAAAAAATCGCCCTCATCCCCGTCGGCTACCGCACCGAAGCCGGCGAGAAATCGCTGCTGCGCATCACGGGAGCAAAAAAGACGCCGCTTCCGCTGCGCGTCATCGACGGCGGCTACCCCTTCGAGACCCTGAAAGTCGCGCCCTCCAAGGTCCACCCGAACGCGGCACAGCAAAAGCGCATCCGCAGGGAGTACAAAGAGGCGATGGCGATCTACGACCGTTTCACCCCGCAGCGCTACTGGGATTCCCCGTTCGCTCTCCCGATGACAAGTCCCGTCACGAGCGCCTTCGGCACCGCCCGGCTCTTCAACGGCTCGCTCAGGAGCTTCCATTCGGGCACCGACTTCAAGGCCGCTCCCGGCACGCCCGTCACCACCGTCAACGACGGTGTCGTCGTGCTGGCCAAGGAGCGCTACTATGCCGGCAACTCCGTCGTCATCGACCACGGCGAGGGGCTCTACACCTGCTACTACCATCTCAGCCGCATCGACGTACAGGTCGGAGAGAAGATCTCCAAAGGCGCACCGGTCGGTCTGAGCGGCAACAGCGGCCGCGTCACCGGCCCGCACCTGCACTTCGCGGTAATGCTCCAGGGCGTGCAGGTCGACCCGATGCAGCTGATCGCCACCCTCAATTCGCTCTTCAGGGACCGTACCGGAGCACTCTAAGGGCACCGCGTTGGAAGACCAACGCTCTCAGATCCCGTCGACGCTCAGCAGCGTTACCGTTGCAAGCAAGAAAAGATTGATCCCCTTGAAAAGCGCCCCGGCCCGCTCAGGGGTGAGGCTGTTGTACAGCATCCGAACGCCGGCGGCAGTCGTTACGGCCATGAGTGCCAGAAACAGTCCCAGTACGGCGGGATGATGTATCCCGAAGACCGCGGCGGCGAAAAGACCGCACAGTACCGTCAGCATCCACCACACGAAGAGGACAACGCGGAAACCTTTTGGGCCGAAGGTTTCCACGGCGGTCGGGAAGCCCGCGGCGCGGTAGTCGGCATCGTACTTGGCCGAGAGCAGCCAGAAGTGGGGCACCTGCCAGACGAAAAAGAGCAGCCCCAGCGCGAGGAACTCCGGCTCGCCGAGGCTGCGGCCGGCGGCCAGCCAGCCGATGGCGGGCGGAATCACCCCCAGCAGCCCGCCGGGCACGACGGCAAAGGCCGTGTGACGTTTTAGGGTCGTATAGAGCCCGTTGTACCGAAGCGGGACGAAAAGGAACAGTAGCAACCCCGTATAGCCCAGCACACGATAGATCAGAAGCATCGCGGCGGTGATCAGCGCGGCGGAAAGCGACAGCGCGCCGCCCGGGGTGATCCGTCCCGAAGGGATGGGACGCCGTTTCGTCCGGGCCATCCTGGCGTCGTGCTCGCTCTCCTGGAACTGGTTCAGGGCCGACACCCCCAGCGCCAGCAGCAGCACCGCCAGCGTTGAGAGCGCCAGAGCCGGAAGATCGTTCCCCTTCCCCAAGACGAAGGCGAACACCGCCGAGAGCGTCACCGCCGCCGAAAGGGTAAACTTGGTCAGTTCTCGAAACAGCCGGATCATTTGACACCTTTGAGATATGTGACGAGCGCTTCCACCTCATCGGGAGAAAGCATCTTGCCGAACTGCGGCATGAGCCCCGGCGGAAACCCTTCCACCACGTCGGCGTTCGGGGTCTCGACGGAGCGCTTCAGATACGCTTCGTCGGCGACCACCTCCCGCGCCTTGCCGTCCGTGACGACGGTGACCTTCCTGCCGTAGATCC
>JARROU010000128.1:0-4206 GCA_037383585.1 Campylobacterales bacterium
CGAACGGGTCTGGGAACGGATGGCCCTCAGCGGGGAGTGTGACGGAAGGTTGCGCGAACGGGTCGCCGAGCTCTTTGACGAGAAATCGCAGCGACTGCAAAAACGGATGCGTCCGGCGGAAGTGACAGAGAAGATGACGGCGATTTTCCGCAGGCTTTCCCCCCGAACCAGAGACGACCTGTTGTCACGCATGCGTCGGGAGCATACGGACACGGCGATGCTTGCAATGCTTGAAGCTGAAAGCCGTCTGAATTCCGGAAACAAAGAAGCTTGATAATAGGCCGTTTTCGGTAAGATGCGAAGACCGTTTCGTCCCCTAGGATAAGGGGATGTCGGGCCAGAGAGTGAGGACAGGATGAATCAAAAACCTTTATACGATTATGACGCGCTGGAGGAGCAGTGCCGTGTGATACGCGAGCGGATTCTTAGCGTTGTGAGCACGAACGGAGGGCACCTGAGCTCCACGCTTGGGGCCACCGAACTGATCGTGGCGATGCACGCGGTTTTTGATTCGGCCAAAGACCCTTTTATCTTCGATGTCTCTCATCAGGCCTATGCGCATAAGCTGCTGACGGGGCGCTGGGACGCCTTTGAGTCGCTGCGCCAATTCGGCGGGATCAGCGGCTATACGAAACCCAAAGAGAGCGAACACGACTACTTCGTCGCCGGGCATTCCTCCACATCGATCTCGCTCGGCGTGGGCGCGGCAAAAGCGATTGCGCTCAAAGGGGAACAGAACGAGCGTATCCCGGTCGTCATGATCGGCGACGGGGCGCTGAGCGCCGGGATGGCTTACGAAGCGCTCAACGAACTGGGGGAGCGCGACTACCCGATGGTCATTATTCTCAACGACAACGAAATGAGCATCGCCAAACCCATCGGTGCCGTCAGCCGCATGCTCAGCTCCGCGATGGCGAGCCCGATGTACCAGAAGTTCAAGCGCGGCACCGAGGCCTTCGTGGACCATTTCGGCGACGGGGCGCACTACCTTGCCAAGCGGTTCGAGGAGTCGCTGAAACTGATTACCCCCGGCATCATGTTCGAGGAGATGGGCATCGAATACATTGGACCGGTCGACGGCCATGACATCAAGCGCCTCGTCGAGACCTTTGAGACGGCCAGGGCAATGGGGAAACCCGTGCTGATCCATGCCCAGACGGTCAAGGGCAAAGGCTACAAAATCGCCGAAGGGCAGCATGAACAGTGGCACGGTGTGGGTCCGTTTGACATCGACAGCGGTGTTTCTCGCAAAAAGAGCGGGGCCAAAAGCGCGACGCAGATCTATACCGAGGCCCTGATGCACCAGGCCGAACAGAACGAAAAGGTTGTCGGTGTCACGGCGGCCATGCCGAGTGGTACGGGATTGACCCCCTTGATGGAAAAATACCCGGACCGGTTCTGGGATGTTGCGATTGCGGAACAGCATGCCGTTACGTCGATGGGTGCACTGGCCAAAGAGGGGTTCAAGCCTTTCTGTACGATCTATTCCACTTTTTTGCAGCGCGGGTACGACCAGGTCATCCATGATGTCTGCCTGATGGACCTTCCGGTGGTGTTCGCCATGGACCGTGCAGGCATCGTCGGCGAGGACGGCGAAACGCATCAGGGGGCCTTCGATATCAGTTTCCTGCGAGCCATCCCAAATATGTCGCTCTGCGCACCGCGCGACGAAACATCGATGCATCAGGCGGTCGCCTTTGCGGCCGCCTTCGACCGTCCGCTGGGCCTGCGCTACCCGAGAGGGGCTTTCTTTGAGGCCGAACTTCCGGCGTCCGAGCCGTTTGAATACGGTAAATCACAGCTGTTGATTGAAGCGGACAGCGATCTTCTGCTGATCGGGTACGGAAACGGGGTCGGACGGGCGGCGCAAACGCGCGAACGGCTTGGCCGCGAAGCCGCACTTCTGGATCTGCGCTTTGTCAAACCGCTGGATACGGAAATGCTCCGTCGGCTGGCTTCAAAATATAAACGCTGGTACGTGTTCAGCGATTCCGCTGCGGCCGGCGGGGTGGGCAGCGCCCTGCTGGAATGGCTCTCGCAGGAGGCGGTTTCCGACGTGGTGCTGCAGACGTTCGAGTACGGGGACGATTTTATTACGCACGGTGCCACGGTACAGGTGGAGGCTTCGTTGGGGCTGCTGCCGGAACAGCTGGCAGAACGGATTTCCGGAGCGCACGAAGCGGGCTAATCGAACGCCTACAGCGTTTGAAGACGTGCGTCGCTAAAACGCCAGCTCGATCAGCATCGGATGTTCCCGGTTTTTCGTATTGAGGTAGAGCAGGTGCGTTGAGATGCTGCGTTCGCCTGCCTCGGGCTCCGGGGAGGTCTTGTTGCCGTCGGCCGGGCTCTTCTGTACCTCTGTCTGCTCTTCCCCCTCCTGCGCGGTATAAAAGTTGAAGTCGGTTACGTTCTCGTCGATGACGTCGACATGCACACGCTCGCGCGCTTCGTAGGGGACTGGGAGCGTGATCTTGATGGGGGCTTCGAGACGGATCAGCTGCAGGGTTTCGGCATGCACGAAATACGTAACGTAGGGCGCAGCAATACCGTACAGCGAGTTTTTCGTCTGAAGCTGCAGGACCTGGTAGTGTTTGTCGCTGGTCGCCAGCGTCGCTGCGTCGTAGGATTCTACACAGTCACGATACAGCAGTTCGTAGATTTTCAGACGCAGTGCCTCGGCGCGGGCGTGTTTGTGCATCGTCGCATTGCTCGCGCGCGTACCGCCGAGCGCCCCGTATAAGAAGAGGGCGAGCATCGAGATCAGTACGATGGAGATCAGCAGCTCCATCAGGGTGAAAGCCGGGCGTTTCATTCGGTTATCGGCCTGATTTGCATAATACTGCCGTGCCGTTTGTCCGAGGCAAGCGTGATCGAGATCAGTTCGAACTGAATCATCGGAACAGCCGCTGCCGCTTCGACGTTGGCCGCCTCGTTGCCGTTGTCATCCTCTTCGCTGCCGGTCATCATTCCCGTATCAAAGGAAATGGTGTCCGCGACGCTTTCGGTGTAACGGTAGTTTTGCGTTTTGAGATAGCGTCGAAGGTCGTCGTTGTCGATCGCGTAGGCGCCTTCCATAAGATCATAGAGGCTCTTGTCATCTCGATTGAACCGCTTGTCCGCGTGCAGGGCGGCGACGGCGAGGTCTTCAGAAACCTGTGAGGTCTGTTTCAGCTGTCCCAGGAAGAAAAGGTTTGAACTGTTCATTTTCAGCATCGCCGCGCCCACAATGGTGGCGATCGCAACGGCCGCCAGCACTTCGATAATCGTGAAGGCGGAACGCATCAAACGTCCTTGACCCCGACGCGGATAATTTCATGCAGGGACGTTGTTCCGTCGAGCAGCAGGTTTTTGAGCTGAGAGGAGAGCGGGCGCATACCGAGTTCGATGGCGGAGGCCCTCAGGGCATGGTCGCTGACCCGGTCTTTGAGCAGGGCGACCAGATCATCGGTCAGTTCAAAGAACTCGCCGATCGCCTGTCGTCCGGAATAGCCCGTATAATTGCACGATTTGCACCCTTTCTCTTCGAAGATGACGGCGTCTTTGGGCAACCCGAGCTCTTCGGCATATTCGTCGGGAAGTGTGACCTGTTCCTTGCATTCGTTGCAGAGCTTGCGCACCAGACGCTGCGCCAGCACCCCGAGCAACGAGGAGCTGATGAGGAACTGTTCGATGCCCATATCGACGAGCCGGGTGATCGAAGCGGTGGCGTTGTTGGTATGGAGCGTGGAAAAGACGAGGTGGCCGGTCAGAGCGGCCTGGATGGCGATTTCCGCCGTTTCGCTGTCGCGGATCTCCCCGACCATGACGACGTCGGGGTCCTGGCGGAGGATGGAGCGCAGTCCCGAGGCAAACGTCAGCCCGGCTTTGGCATTGGTCTGGACCTGGTTGATGTTGTCGGCTTTATACTCGACCGGGTCCTCGACGGTGATGATGTTGATGTCCGGCGTGGCAACCTGCTGCAAAAAGGCGTGAAGCGTCGTTGACTTACCGCTCCCTGTGGGGCCGGTGACCAGGATGATGCCGTGCGAATGCTTCAGGATTTCATCGAGCTGGTCGGTCAGGTGCCGATCGAAGCCGAGCCCCTCGAGGTGGGGAATGTCCTCGGACTGCATCAGCATCCGCATGACGACCCGCTCCCCGTAATACGTCGGTAGGATGGAGACGCGGATGTCCAGCGTTTTGCCGGCGATTTTGATGTGGGTTCTG
>JARROU010000129.1:0-6630 GCA_037383585.1 Campylobacterales bacterium
TCAGACAGATGTTGTCGAGCTTGTTGGCCTCCTCTTCGGTGTAAAAGTGGCTCAGGTCCGTACTGATGACGACAACGTTCTCCTCGTCTTTTAGCAGATCGGTGATGATCCTGCCGAGTTCCTGCGGATCGAAGGCGCCGTAGACCATTTCCACCACGTCGAGCTGCGGGGCGTAGTGTTTGATAAAGGGCATCTGCACCTCCGTCGAGTGCTCGAGATGCATGGAAGGTTCAAAGGCAAGGTCGTACTTTTCTTTCAGGTTTTCGGCATACGTTTTGTCGATTTTCAACGTGCCCAGCGGCGTACTGTACTCGTCGAAGATCGAAACGCTCATGCCGTGAAAGGCCACCCGGTGCGACGGCCCGATGACGATGGCGCGCTTGGCTTTCGTGCGGCGCAGCTGTTCAAAGGCAAGGTGTGCGGTAAAGCCGGAGTAGACGTACCCCGCATGCGGTACGATCAGGGCGCGCGGCGTCTGCGGGACGTCGGCGCTGCCCATCTCTTCAAATGTCTTGAAAAACCGTTCGATCTCGGAAGCTTCCGCCGGATAGAACGTTCCGGCGTGTGCGGTATTTCGTGCGCTCATGGGTTACCTCCTTAGGGCAGTTCCAGTGGGGCATCCTCGAAATGTTCGGCCTGGTAGGTGAAGATGACGGGATGGTAAGAAAGCACATTCGCCCCGATCCCTGCCTTGAGGCCGAGATGGGCGAAAAACTGGTCAAAATCGGGAAGCTCTTCCCACACCTGCGGCAGGAAGGTCGCACTCCGGCCGTCGAGCTGCAGGATGACGCCGTCGATGTCCGGCCGGATTTTACTTCTGAGGTCCTCTGTATCGCTGTAGGGCAGTTCCTGCGGGACGGTCAGGAGCGAGACTTCGACACTGCAGCGGCGGTATTCGCTTTCGGTCAGCTCTGAAAAACGCGGGTCGCGGAAGGCGGCCGATTTTGCGTTGGCCACGACATCCTCGTACAGCGAGGTATGCGGCACGATGGAACCGATACAGCCGCGCAGCGCCTCGCCGCCCGTTTTGAGGGTGACGAAGGTCGCACGCTTCTCGCCCAGTTCGGGAAACCGTGCCTCGAGCGCTTCCTTCGTCTCCGGCATCGGCTTCCCGAACGCCTCTTCGATGGAAGCACGGGCGAGTTTCAGGAGCGTTTTTTGGAGTGTCATGATCCATCCCTTGGCATTTTTTGGAATCGTTAATCATTATAGCACTACTCCAAGCAATACGGGTAGATTCCGAAAGTGGCGCCGGGCTGCTTATCCGTGCAGCTCCTCTGCCGGGATGCGGATGATATGCAGCAGCTTGATTGCGATCATCACGATGATGACTTCGAAGAGCGAAGCGAGGATAAGGGCGTAATAGTGCAGTTTGTCGATGCTGTGGTTGTAATAGGCCAAAGAGGTGATCGCGATGAGAAGCGTCAGCGGCATGGCGTGGCTGAGTCCGATGCGCAGGGCGTCACGCCAGCCCATCGCCGGCGTGAAGATCTGCGCCGCGATCAGCCGGATCGCGATCATCAAGAAGGTGACCATCAGCGCTTTGGAGATGAGTCCGTCCATCATCAGCGCGCTCAGATCGAAGGTGGTGCCGATGTAGATGAAAAAGAGCGGCACGAGAAAACCGAAGCCGAAGCTCTCGAGCTTTTCGGGCAGTTCGCGCTTGTGCTCGAAAAAGGTGGGGATGAACATGCCGGCGATGAACGCGGCAAAGGCAAGTTCGAGATCAAGATAGAGCATGATCGCGACGAGCAGGAAGAGGATGCCGATCGAGAGGCGGACGTCCTGTTCCCGGTTGTCCTCATGGGGCATCAGCATCGTGGCGACTTCGGGGAACCACCAGAAAAAGAGCTGCAGCAGCTTGAAGATGAGGGTGATAATGACGATGAAAAGGATCAGGGCCCCGATCGTTTTGAACAGGCCCATGCCGATCCCGGACTGCAGCGCGGCGGAGGAGACGGTCAGAATGGCGATGGAGACGACTTCCCCGATGCCGCCGGCGATCATCGCCAGGGCGAGCCATTCGGATTTGCCGTATTCTTTGTTGAGCGCTGCGACGAGTCCGACGGAGATCAGCGGCAGCAGGACCATGAAAATGCGGCTGAGCTCAAGGTACCATACGGCGAGCGCGGAAAGGGCATACAGGCCGACGAGGTAAAGGATGATGCGTTCCATGACGCGGCGATCGGTCCGCAGAAACGTCCGCAGATTGATCTCCATCCCGGCCAGGAACATCAAAAACAGGAACCCGACTTCCGCGACGAACTCGAAAAGGTGGCTTCCGTGCAGCAGCCCTGCGTACCCGAAGACGGCGCCGAGAATGATCTCGATGGGTGTGGTCGGGATCTTGAAAAGCTTGGCAAGAAAGGGGGAGAAGATGATGATCAGCGCCAGGGTGATGATGAGCGTGATATCATGCGTCATTCCCTACTCCCCGACACGTTCCGCGACGGCAAGGCCGAGTTCGCGCAGCATCTGAAGGTCCGCGTTCCGGTCGCGTCCCGCGGTGGTAAGGTAGTTGCCGATGACGATGGAGTTGGCGCCGGCCTCGAAGATCTCTCCCTGGCGTTGGCCGAACATCAGTTCCCGCCCGCCGGCGACCATGATCCGTTCGGCGTCGCTGAGCATGTCGCGCGTCAGCGTGATCAGCTCCAGCGCCTCATCGGTCGTGAGGGGGTTGGGGCTCAGGGGCAGAGCCGGGTTGTGATGGTAGAAGTTGACGGGCACGGAGACGGGGTTCAGCTCACGAAGCGATTCGAGCATGCTGACGCGATCCTCCTGCGTTTCGCCGAGTCCGAAGATCCCCCCGCTGATGAGCTTGAGGCCGGCCACATTGACGTTTTCGCAGGTCTCGAACCGCTCGTCCCACGGGTGGGTGCTGCAGATACGGGGGTAGAATTCGCGCGACGTTTCCAGGTTGTGGTTGTAGGCCTTGACGCCGGAACGTTTGAGGGTTTCGAGCTGTGAGAGCGTTGCGGTGCCGTTGCAGGCGATCAGGCGCAGCCCGGGCACGGCCGCGTTGACCGCCTCGGCCGTTTCGCAGACGAAATCGAGGGTGCGTTCGTCCAGGCCCTTGTGCGCGGTGACCAGGCAGAAGCCCAGTGCCCCCGACGCTTTGGCGGCGCGGGCCTCTTCGACGATGTCGGGAATCGGCTTTTGTTTGTAGCGCGAGATGTCGGCCTTGTAGCGCACACTCTGCGAGCAGAATTTGCAATCCTCGCTGCAGGTGCCGCTGTTGATGTTGCTGATGGCGCATAAAAAGACTTTGTCGCTCATTGCGGCTCTCTTTCAAATGTAAAGTGTCGGGTGTGGAAGACGTCTTCTTCCACGGCCCGGCTGTACTGGGTGACGGTGAACAGGTCTTGTGTCACTTCAAGCATAGCGCATTCCGAGACCGGCTTGGAACGGGCGCAGGCTTCGCCGGGGTTCAGGTAGAGCGTGCCGTTTTTGAAATCGCATTCAAAGGTGTGGGTGTGCCCGAAGAGGACCACCTCCGCATCGGCGCTCATGTAAAAGGGCAGGTGCATCAGTTTGAATTTCGTTTTTGCCAGCTTGAAATAGTGCGGTTCCTGCACGAGGTTGTAGCGGTTGTGCACCGCGGCCAGGTGCGGGTCGTTGTTGCCGTAGACGGCGACATAGCGGCGGCCGCAGTTCTTGAGCTGCTGCAGCATCTCCTCTTTGACGATGTCCCCGCAGTGGATCAGGAATTCGGCGCCCTCGGCGATCAGATGGTCGATGATCTTTTGGGAATACTTGACCTTCTTATGCGTGTCCGAGAGCAGGCCGATTTTCATTTTGAATTCCTACGCCAAAGGAGCAAAGCCCCTTTGCTGCTTTCTAAGTCATTCTGGATCATCATGACTTAATCCATCTCCTCCACGGGGGTGCGGTGTTTGCATTTGACGCACTCGTAGACCTCTTTGCCGCGGTAGGTCCGGCGTGCCAGGACGCCGTCACACCCCTCCTGGTCGCATTTTTTGTCCGTCGGTTCGAACTTGGAGATGAATTTGCATTTCGGGTAGTTCTCGCATCCCCTGAAGGCGCCCCGGCGCGACTGGCGGTAGAGCAGTTTCCCGCCGCATTCCGGGCACGGTACGGCCGCTTCTTTCGGGGCTTCGAGCGGGCGGGTGTTCTTGCATTTCGGGTAGGCGCTGCACGCCAGGAACTTCCCGTTGCGCAGGCGATAAACTTGCCGTAACGACCCGAACGCATCAGCAGCTCCGAGCCGCATTCGGGGCAGTTGCGGCCGATCGGTTCGGCCATCTTGAGGCTCTTGATCTCTTTTTTGCCTTTGGTGATCTCCTCCATGAACGGGAAATAGAAATCGACCAGGACGCTCTGCCAGTCGTGGTGTTCGTCGGCGATCTTGTCGAGGATCTCCTCCATGTTCGCCGTGAAGTTGGCGTCGACGATCTCGGGGAAATGTTTCTCCAGCAGTTCGGTGACGGTGAAGGCGACCTCGGTCGGCACGATCTGACGCTTCTCGATGGTGATGTAGCTGCGCGCCTGCAGGGTCGAAATGGTCGGGGCGTAGGTCGACGGACGGCCGATGCCTTCGGCCTCGAGCTTTTTGATCAGGCTCGCCTCGGAGTAGCGCGACGGCGGCTCGGTGAAGTGCTGGGTCGGTTTGATCTTCTCGATCGCGATGCTCTGGCCTTGTTCCAGCGCCGGCAGCAGTTTGTCCTTGTCGTCGGTGCCGAGGACGCGGTAGAACCCGTCGAAAATAAGTTTGCGACCCGTCGCTTTGTATTCGGCGCTCTCGATTTTGAACGTGATGGACTGCTGCTCGAAGACGGCGTCGGTCATCTGGCAGGCCAGGACACGGCCGTAAATGAGGCGGTAGAGTTTCAGCTCGTCGGGTTTTTTGGCCATGTTCAGCGAGTCGGTACGCATGTAGGTGATGACCCCGGACGTGCCGTTGGGTGTCTTGACCCCTTCGTAGAGCGTCTGGGCGAGCATCATGGTCTTTTTCGGGGAGAAACCGAGCTTGCTCGACGCGGTCTGCTGCAGCGTTGAGGTCATGAACGGCGGCGGCGTGGAGGTCTTGCGCTGTTTCGTCTCGATCGAAGCGACGGAGAACGTCTCTGCCTTGATGCGTTCGGTGATCGCTTCGGCCTGCGCCTGGTCCTTGATGGCCAGTTTGTCCAGTTTTGTGCCCTCATAGCTGTAAAGGTTGGCGTCGATGCCCGGCGCGAAGGTCGTATCGATCGTCCAGTATTCTTGGGGCTTGAACGCTTTGATCTCGCGCTCGCGGTCGACGATGATCTTGAGCGTCGAGGACTGGACGCGTCCGCCGGAGAGCCCTTTTTGGATCTTGGAGCTCAGCAGCGGCGAGAGCTTGTAGCCGACGATGCGGTCGAGCAGGCGGCGGGTCTGCTGGGCGTTGACGCGGTCCATGTCGATCCTGCGCGCGGTGTCGAGCGCATGCTCGATGGCACTCTTGGTGATCTCGTGGAAGACGATGCGCGGCAGGGTCTCCGGGGCTTTCTTGATCGCATGGGCGATGTGCCATCCGATCGCTTCTCCTTCGCGGTCCTCATCGGTCGCGATGTAGATTTCGTCCGCTTTTTTCGCCAGTTCCTGGATCTGTTTGACGGTGGGGGCGTTGTCCTTCGAGACGCTGTATTCCGGCGTCAGTGTGCGTGCTTCTTCGTCTACCTTGATGCCGAAACGGCTCTTGGGAAGGTCGCGGATATGGCCCTTGGAGGCGATGACCTCATACCCTTTCCCCAGAAAATTCTTGATGGTTCTTGCCTTGGCCGGTGACTCGACGATAATCAGTTTCAATCGGTTTCCTATATATATAGTATTGAAGATTTGAGTTCGCAAGTTTAGCGAAAAAAGAATTAACGCCGAAAATACGGGCCGATTTGTTAAGGCGGGAGAAAGTTTGAAACCTTCAAAGCCGATGAGGAAAACAGCGCAGGTATATCAGAGCAATGGTTTTGTATAATTGGCCATCTTAAGCATTATAAGGGAAGATAATGGAAGCTACTGTGACGCGACTTGTGGACGAAGCCCGGGGTGAACCGGTCAAAAACGCCTATCGGCTTGGATGGGAATTCGTGCAGCAGAACTGGACGCTCGTGCTGGCGACGCTCGGCGTTTTTGTGCTGCTGACGCTGCTGGAGATGATCCCGCTGATCGGCATTGTCGCAGCCATTGCGCTCGGGGTGTTCGTGCAGGCGGTTCAGATCTACGTCGGCCGGAGCTTTTACGAGGCGGAGTCGATCGAGCGTTTCGTCGAGGGGGCTGCCGCGACGAGCCTGAAGGAGTTCCTGACCCGTTACCAGGCGCCGGCGTTCGGCGCCTGGCTGGGGTGGTTCGTCATCGGCATGGCGATGATGCTCCTGTGGATAGTGATGATCGGACTGAGCGGGCTCGATCCGGCGGCGTTCGAAGGCGGGGTGCAGGATGAGGCGCAGGCCCTTGAATTTTTAAAAGTGATGGGCACCGCAACACTGCCGCTGATCCTGATCGGGTTGCTGCTGTCGTACGTGTACCCGATCGTGCAGGGACGTATCATCCTCTCCGACACGTTCGGGGACGCTTTCAAAGCGGTCTTTTCCCTGTTCAGCCCGACCGTGTGGTCGCATGCGATGAAAGGGGAGTATTTCTCGTTCGTCCTCG
>JARROU010000130.1:0-4165 GCA_037383585.1 Campylobacterales bacterium
TGCGAAAACCGTGGACGGTAATGTCACTCCGGACCGTGTCCTAAGTGGACCCGATACTGGCTTGGGCGGGAATTATGGGATCGAATACGATTCGAGGACAAAATCAATACTGGTAGAAGACATTAATGATGCGATTGAAATCTTTGATGATGCGCTTAGTGCAGACGGAAATGTCTTACCATCACGGAAGATTGTTGGCGCTAATACGCTATTAAATGGGGGCTATGACTTGGCCTTGGATGAAAGGCGTGATCTTCTGTACGCAACGACAAACCAAGGAATATTGGTTTTCGACAATGCCGGTACAGCTGACGGCGATGTCGCACCGGTCAGAGTTATAACCGGTGCGGCTGTCCCTATTGGCGGTAATGATCATCGACTGGCGCTTGACGAGAAACATGACCGTCTTTTTATTGCAGAATATATGAACAGCACCGTGCTCGTTTACGACAATATCAGTACAAGAGACGGAGATACGGCGCCTGATCGCGTGGTAACGCTGAGCAGTAGCCCGTGGGGGATTGCCTTGGATACCAAGAGGGATATTCTCTATGTATCACTGTACTCAGCTGCAACAGTCGAAATTTTTGATAATGCCTCGGAAATAGATGGTGATATCGCTTCGGACCGAAGTATCAGCGGCGCAAATGTCGTGATGATTGAAGCTGATGATATGGCATGTGATCCGGCTTCCGATATGCTGTATCTTACGACTGGCAATAGTCAAAAGCTCATGGTATGGCATAACGCTTCGACAGTGACGGGGGATATTGCACCGGATCGCGTGATTTCAGGCGGCAACACCGGATTTAGCCGTCCGGTAGATATCGTTGGTATCAACTAGTTAGTTAAACTCTTGCAGACTGTAAAAGGCCTATAGAAAGAAAGGTTGTTCTTTTTATATACTTCTTTACGTTCCACATCTTCTGATGTGGAATGTTCCATCGGAAAAGACCCGAAAACTTTTGTACATTTGTGCTCGATGTTTATGCATGAAATCAGCTCTGGAGCTTTACGGCAGTCAGCTGGTACGGACGTTACTCCACCGTGACGCTTTTTGCCAGGTTTCTCGGCATGTCGACGTCGTTACCGAGACGGATGGCGATCTCCATCGAGAGCAGCTGCAATACCACCATGGTTTCGAAGAACTCCAGCATATAGTGGTCGTGTGCAGCAATGGGAATAAAGTCGTCCGCTTTGTCGAACGGGGCATCGCTGATGGCACAGATGGTGGCGTCGCGCGCACTGAGCTCTTCAACGTTACTTTTTGTCTTCTCATACAGCAGATTCTTCGGCATCAGTGCGATCGTGAAGAGTTCCGGGTCTGCCAGGGCGATCGGCCCGTGTTTCATCTCGCCGCTGGGGTACCCCTCCGCATGCAGATAACTGATCTCTTTGAGTTTCAGTGCCCCCTCGAGTGCAAGGGGGAAGAAGATGTCGCGGCCGATGAAGAAGAAGCCGTGGCCGTGCAGGTAGCGTTTGGAGAGGCGGCGGATGCGTTCATGCAGGTCATCATCGACCTTGACGACGGCCGGTACCTCGCGCAGCAGACCGATCTGCGCGCGCAGTTGTTCTTTGGAGATCGTCTTGTTCGTCTGCGCCACATAGAGTGAAAGCATCCACAAGACGGCCATCTGTGTCGCAAAAGCCTTCGTGGAAGCGACGCCTTTTTCGATCCCTGCTCGGGTCAGGATGGCCGAATCCGCTTCGCGTACCATCGATGAGTTGTCTACGTTGCAGACGACGAGGGTCTTCAGACCGGCAGATTTCGCCATTTTCAGGGTTTCAAGCGTATCGGCCGTTTCGCCGCTCTGACTGATAACGACAAAGAGCGTGTCGGGGGAGAGCAGGGGCTCTTTGTAGCGCAACTCGCTCGCGATCTCGACGGAAGTACGGATTTTTCCGAGGCGCTCGAAGAGGTAGCTCGATGCCAGCGCCGCATGGTAGCTGGTGCCGCAGGCGCAGAGCTTGATTTCGTTGATGCCCTCGAGCAGGGAAGGGTCGATCTCGTCAAAAATGATTGCTTCATCCGCGAGGCGGCCGATCAGGGTGTCGGAGAGGACTTCGCTCTGTTCGTAGATCTCTTTTTCCATGAAAAAACGGAATCCTTCTTTCTGAGCGGAGAGTTTGGATTCCGGAAGGGGAGAGAAGTGCGGTACAATGGCCGCCCCTTTCTCATCTTCGATATGGACCCCGGTGCGTGTGACATACCCGAGCTGGCCGTCTTCGAGATAGATGACCCGGCTGCATTTTCCGATCAGCGCAGCATCGGAGGAACCGAAGAACTTCTCGTCGCTCTCATTGACGCCGACGATCATCGGCGAACCGTGTTTGGCGAAAAAAATCGTTTCGGGCAGGCTTTTTGTGACCAGCAAGATCGCGTAGGCCCCCTCAAGAGTGTTGACAGTCTCACGGAAGGCATCGAAAGGCTCTTCCCCACGGCGGAGCAGCGATTCGAAAAGATGGACGATCACTTCGGTGTCGGTCTGGCTTAAAAAGTGCACCCCTTCGGTGACGAGCGCGGATTTCAATTCCTGGTAATTTTCAATGATGCCGTTATGAACGACATAGGAAGATTCACCGAGGTGCGGGTGCGCATTGATCTCGGTCGGTTTGCCATGGGTCGCCCATCGGGTGTGCCCGATGCCGGCGGCAAAACCGCTGGTGGAGAAGTCCGCCATTTTCGTTTCAAGGTTCTTCAGTTTGCCGACCGCTTTGAAAAAGGAGAAGTTGTCGGCCTGCAGTACGGCAATGCCGGCAGAATCGTAGCCGCGGTATTCCAGCTCCCTCAGTCCGTCAAGCAGGATTTCTTTCGTGTCGTGTTTTCCGAGATAGCCGACGATGCCGCACATTTATGGGTTTCCTTTGCAAAGCAGAGTGATTAGTTGGCCTGCATTATCGCACATCTGCGGTGTCTTTTCGATTAAGAAATAGTCGCGGACCCGGTGTTTTGTCGTATGGATTTTTGCCGTGACGATCTGCATGTCGAGCTCGTCGAAACAGCGGACAATAAATGCCAGGAGGCCGCGCTGGTTTGCCGTATGAACCGCCAGCTCGGCCAGGCTTTTTGAATGTTCGCAATCTATGCTGATTTCGTCGGATTTGATGACAGGCACTTCGAGTTTGACGCTCATTTTCATGTTAAAGGACGTTTCGACGATCTCGCGGATGCTCTCGTACATATCCGGTGTCGGTGTTTGCAGAAAGTCGAGTTTGAAATATTTGACTTCGTCGAAGAGGGTAAAGACCTCCATGGAGACGACGTCGAGATAACCGAGGCGTCCCAGAAGGTAGGTCAGGTTGAGCGGGATCTTGCGAAGGATCTCCACGCTGAGGCCGGTACTGAAGTCCAGCGCATACTGGTAGGTATCCACTTCGCGGGCCCGCTGGGCGATCTGCAGGATCTCTTCGGGCTTGTGGCGGAAAAAGAAAAGGTTGGATTCGATCGAGAGGATTTTCTTCTGTATCAGCCTCGGCAGGGCCTTGAAGGCCTCGAGACGCTGGATGCGCTGCTCGATCTTGAGGCGCCGAGCCGCATCAGTGAGACGTTCTTTTTCCTGTGCCACTTCCAAGGCGGCATGATACAGCTCATGCAGCAGTTTGGCGTTGAAGGCGTTGTAGGTGCCGGGACCGACGCCGCTCATATCGGCATAGGTCAGCACATAGAGCAGGGTGAGCATCCGCGGGGTCTGGATGACGGACATGAATTTGTACAGGGTTTTTTCACTGTGGATATTCTGGCGCTGTGCAATGTTGCTCATCAGGATGTGGTGCCGCACGAGCAGGGCGGCATCATCGACCGCTGCGGCATCAAAGCCCATTTTCTTGATCATCGGGCGGATCAGTTTGACGCCCACTTCGCTGTGGTCGAGTTTTCTGCCTTTGCCCGCATCGTGCAGCAGTACGACGATTTTGAGCATGGTCCTGTCTTCAAGGCTCAGCGTACGGTACAAGGCGGCAACGACCGGATCGTCGATCGATTCGAATGCCTTGACGCACTGCAGCGAATGCAGGCCGACGGGGTAGTGGTGGTACCCGTCGAACTGCGGCAGAAAGAGGGCCTTTTTCATGGCGGAGATCAGTTCGGCCAGGATGCCCGCATCATAAAAGAGCCGCAGAATGTCGTAGGTATGCTCGCGCTCGAAGAGGCGGCGCAGCTGCTGTT
>JARROU010000131.1:0-5736 GCA_037383585.1 Campylobacterales bacterium
ATCCGCAGGTCGGTATGACGTTTGCGGCGGCGCTACGCTCCATTCTGCGTCAGGACCCCGACAAGATCATGATCGGTGAGATTCGTGACCATGAGACCCTCGAGATTGCCATCAAGGCCGCTCTGACGGGGCACCTCGTTATCTCAACCCTGCACACCAACGACGCCATCAGCGCCCTGCCTCGTATGGCGGACATGGGGATCGAGCCGTATCTGATCAGCGGCGCTGTCGTCGCGGTTCAGGCCCAGCGTCTGGTGCGGAAAATCTGTCCGCACTGTAAAAAAGAGTTTGATGTCCCGCTAAAAGTACTGGAAGAGTACAAGAAATTCATACCGCCCGGAACCATTTTCTATCAGGGCGTGGGCTGCAAAGAGTGTAACGGATCCGGTTACCTTGGGCGTGAGATGATCAGTGAGGTCCTTCCGATCTCGGAGACACTCAGCAGTATGATTGCCCGGAGCGCCTCCAAAGATGAAATGATGCAACAGGCAATTCAGGAAGGTTTTGTTAGTATGTTTGAGAATGGGATGAAAAAAGTCGTCGAAGGCAAAACGACCATTGAAGAAGTCTTGAGGGTGGCAAAAGAATGAAATACTATCTTGCAACAGTCCTTTCCAAAGGGAAAAAAGTAGAACACGGTTTTTATGCCGACGGTAAAAAAGAGGCGATGTTCATTGCCAAGGCAAAATATTCAGGTATCATCGTGAATGTGGCCGAAGGCACGGCACCGATGGAAGATCAGATCAAATACTTCAAAGAACGTTTCATCAGCAACGTCAAGAAGAAAAAGGTCAAACCCGATTCGCTCATCGCGGCGATTCGTCAGCTCGCCGTCATGACGAACGCGGGGATCTCCGTGCATGATGCCCTGAATGAAATCGCGAGGGCCTCGAACGATCCGGTCCTCGAAGAGATTTTCTCTTCGGTGGCCGAAGACATCAACTCGGGTTCGAGCATGTCCAAATCGATGGAAAACTTCCGTTTCCAAGTGGGGGGCCTCACCCTTGCGATGATCGATCTCGGTGAACAGACGGGTAACATGGCGGAATCTCTTTATTCGCTCGCCGACATGCTCGAAGAAATCCGACGCAACGTGATCAAGTTCAAAAAAGCGATGGCTTACCCGCGCAACGTCATGATCGCGATGGCGGTTGCCTTTACGATTTTGATCTCCTACGTCGTGCCGCAGTTCAAAAAGATCTTTGAAGAGCTGCATGCCGATCTGCCGCTGCCGACCATTATCCTGCTGAAGCTGGAATACCTCTTCAACAACTTCGGCCCCTACCTGATCGCAGCATTGATCGTATTCTTCATTATTTTCAGGTACATGCTCAATACCAGCAGGGAGTTCAAGTTCCGTTGGCACCAGATGCTGCTGCGCACCTATCTGATCAAAGACCTCATCATGTATTCGACGCTCAACCGTTTTACACTGGTCTTTTCCGCTCTGGTCAAAGCGGGGATTCCGATTGCAGACGCGCTTGACACCTCCATCGCCATGATTGACAATCTGCCGCTGCAAGAAAAGCTTGCCACCGTACGGCAGGCCGTCGAAAAGGGTTCATCCCTCAGCGAAGGGCTTGCCGATACCGGTTTGTTTGAGAACATGATCATTCAGATGATCTCCGCGGGGGAACAGGGCGGTCAGCTTGATTCCATGCTGGAAAAAGTCACGGACTATTATAAAATGCGCTTCGACCAGATCATCGTGTGGTCGCTCAACGACGCCGTACACGGGCGCTAAACGGTGCTTCGGCACCGAACCGCTTAGGCGTCTTTCTCGCCCTTCTCTTCCGTTTTTTTCACCAACATCGCATAATTCTCATCCGGCGGCAACATACCGGCTTCATAGAGAAAAATTGACGGCACGAACTGCGTTTTTTTGATGCGGTCGTACTTGGCAAAACTGAGATACAGTACATCCTTTGCCCGCGTCACCGCGACATAAAAAAGCCGCCGCTCTTCGTCGAGGCTCCCGCCTCTTCCCATCAGTTTCCGGTTCGGGAAACGACCGTCCATCAGGTCGATCACGTACACTTCTTTGTATTCAAGACCCTTGGAGGCATGAATGCTGAGCAGATGTACCCCTTCGCCCTGCGTCAGATCCTGGGACCCCAGGATCATCGCATTGAGAAAACGCTCGTGTTCTCGGTACGGCTTGGCCAATTCCTGCAAGACCGCCGGTTTGCGCTGTATGCGTTCCAGCGCTTCGGTCTTTAGGCGTGCATCGACCTGGCCGTCGGGCAGCAGGGCACGGCGGGTCGCAAGAAGGTCGGCGACATTCGCATAAAGATCGGATGCCGCGATCTTCTGCACGACATTCTGCGGGCGGGATAGGTTCTTGATTCCCTGCATCAGTGTGTAGAACTGCGACAGCATCTTTGCACCGTCTTTTGTCAGCTTCGGATGCTTCAGCACCGGGTTTTTCAGCAGTGTTTTCTCCGCAATAACTTCGGCAAAGCGTCCGGCATGCCCCAATTCCAGAAAGTCGTCAAAGAGCCCGAGCTGATGGTTGAGTTTGCGTTTTTCGAACGGGTTCGAGATTTTAAGGTCCGGCGCATAGAGGCCGCGCTGCATCGATCCTCCTCCGAGAAACTGCAGTGCGACATAGAGCTCTTTTGCCAATGCGCTTCCTACCCCCTTGGCGTGTTCGAAAATATGGATAAACGCCATCATATCGCTCTCGTTGACCAGCAGCGTGTAAATGTCCAGGATCAGTTTCACTTCTTTGGCATCGAAGAAACTCACCCCGCCTCGGCGGCGGCAGGCGATCTCCTTCTCGCGCAGAGCCGCTTCGATCCCGTCCGCACTGGAGTTATTGCGAAAGATTACGGCGATCTCCTCGTGTTCCGTGGTGCTCTTTCCGATCATCTCGGCGATGCCGTGATACTGTTCGAACAGTTCCTCATACACAAGCAGCTTCGGCGGCGGTGCGGCATGATCGCGCGTCACCTCAAGCTGTTTCGGGTAGATGCGTTCGTTGTTGGCGATCACCTTGTTCGCCAGCGAGAGGATCGGCACGGTCGAACGGTAGTTTTTCGAAAGGGTATGGACCGTTGCATCGGGATATTTTTTTGAAAAACTGCCGATGATGGAGATGTCAGCACCGTTGAAAGCATAGATGGACTGGTCGTAATCGCCGACGCAAAAAAGCGATGGCGGATTCATCGCGTCGATCAGCGTTCCCTGCAGGGCATTCGTATCCTGGTATTCGTCGACCAGCACTTCTTTGTATCCCAGTTCCATCCGCTCGCACAGCTTGCGCATTTGAAGCAAAAGGTCATTGAAATTCAAAAATCCGTACTGGGTTTTCAGCTCCTCGAACTCTTCGATGATATCGGCGTAGATCATTGCGAAGCGATCATGCTCCTCCTGCCGCTGTGAGATCCACTCCTCGAAATTCTTTTCCATCTCGGTATTCTGATAAAAAGAATATAGGTCGTACAGATAGTTCGCACCGTAAGGTTCATTCTCCCCCTCAAGGTGGTGGAAACTGCGTTTTTCATACACACTCCGAAAGAGCGTTTTGAGTTCCCGCTGCTGTTTGAGCACGACTTTGCCCTGCTGCCGTTTGAGCCATCGGTAGCTGACGGCGTGAAACGTCCCGGCGTTGATCTTCCCTGCCGTTTCATTCCCGAAAAAGGCCGCAAACCGCTCTACCATCTCCGCAGCCGCCTTGTTCGTAATGGTCAGCAGCAAAATCTCTTCGGGGTTGACGCCGTTGCCCAGCAGGTGTGCGATGCGCCCGACAATCGTCGATGTTTTCCCCGTGCCGGCAGAAGCGATGATCAGATTATGGCCGACAGGTGCCGTGGCAGCTTTAAATTGCGCTTCATTGAGACGGGAGAGGGGCAAAAGGATCCTTTAGGTATTTCGGGTTGGCATGTCAGCGAGTGTGCTCTATCAGTAGAAGTCCGGCATTTTACCTCCGTTTCGCTATAATCCGCCTAAAATTTTAGCGCCATATTTTTTACTACCAATTGCGCAGAACGGGGCAAATTAATGTCTAAAAAAAGCTACGATCCTTCATCCGTCGAGTCGGCGTTCTATCCCATCTGGGAAGAACGCGGTTACTTCGAAACGGACGGCAACAAAGCCATCCAGAAAGCAGACAAGAACTTCGCCATCATGATGCCGCCGCCGAACGTCACCGGACGGCTGCACATCGGCCACTCGCTCACCTTTACGCTGCAGGACATCATCGTCCGTTACAAACGGATGGACGGCTATAAGACGCTGTGGCAGCCGGGAACGGACCATGCCGGCATCGCAACTCAGAACGTCGTTGAAAAGCAGCTGCTCGAAGAGGGAACGACGAAAGAGGAACTGGGACGCGAAAAGTTCCTGGAGCGCGTCTGGGCCTGGAAAGAGGAGTCCGGCGGGATCATGGTCGGCCAGCTGAGAAAAATGGGGGTTTCCCCGGCGTGGAGCCGCGAACGCTTCACGATGGACGAAGGGTTGAAGTCCGCGGTCAAAGAAGCCTTCGTCAACCTTTATGATCAAGGCCTGATCGTCCGCGGGAACTACATGGTCAACTGGTGTACGCACGACGGCGCGCTCAGCGACATCGAAGTCGAATACGAAGAGCACCAGGGACACTTCTACCACGTCCGCTATCCCTTCGCCGACGGTAGCGGTCACATCACCGTCGCGACAACCCGTCCGGAGACCTATTTCGGAGACACCGCCGTCATGGTCCACCCGGAAGATGAACGCTATAAGGCGCTGATCGGCAAAAAGGTCAAGCTCCCCCTGATCGACCGGGAGATCCCGATCATCGCCGACGAACACGTCGATATGGCGTTCGGGACCGGTATGGTCAAGGTCACGCCGGCACATGATCCGAACGACTACGAAGTCGGGAAGCGCCACGACCTCGAGTTCATCACCGTCTTCGATGAAAAAGGGATTCTTAACGACTTCGCCGGGGAGTTCAAAGGCATGGAACGCCTTGAAGCACGCGACGTTATCGTCAAGCGTCTCGAAGAGGAAGGCTTCGTCGAAAAGGTCGAAGAGCATACCCACCAGGTCGGGCACTGCTACCGCTGCAAGAACATCGTCGAACCCTACATCTCCAAACAGTGGTTCGTCCGCGCCGAAACGGCTCGCGGCAGCATCGAGAAGGTCAACGAAGGGCTCGTCAAATTCTTCCCGCCGCATTGGATCAACAGCTATAACGCCTGGATGAACGATCTGCGCGACTGGTGTATCTCCCGCCAGCTGTGGTGGGGGCACCGCATCCCGGTCTTCTACTGCAAAGACTGCGGCCATGAGTGGGCGACGCAGCAGGACCACCCCGAAGCCTGCCCGCACTGTTCTTCGAAAAACATCGAGCAGGACCCGGACGTCCTCGATACCTGGTTCTCCTCCGCGCTGTGGCCCTTCTCGACCCTCGGCTGGGGCAACGGCGACCCGGTCATGGACAAGCTCTTCGAAAGCGACGACCTCAAAGAGTTCTATCCCAACAGCCTACTCATCACCGGCTTCGACATCCTCTTCTTCTGGGTGGCGCGTATGATGCTGATGGGAGAAACTTTCATGGATAAGCTCCCCTTCGATCACATCTACCTGCATGCGCTGGTGCGCGATGAGCACGGACAGAAGATGAGCAAATCCAAAGGCAACGTCATCGACCCGCTCGACATGGTCGAAAAATACAGCGCCGACGCCCTGCGCTTCACGCTCGCCGTCCTCGCCGTCCAGGGACGCGATATCCGCCTGAGCGAAGACAAACTG
>JARROU010000132.1:0-4140 GCA_037383585.1 Campylobacterales bacterium
TCCCGCTCGTGGCCAAAGAAGGCGGGACGCTGGTGCGCACGGGCCATACGGAAGGGTCGGTCGATCTCTGCCGCCTCGCGGGCCTGAGCGAATCCGCCGTCATTTGCGAAGTGATGAAAGAGGATGGCACGATGGCGCGGCGCGACGACTTGGACGTGTTCGCCGACAAGCATGACTTGCAGGTCGTCTACATTTCCGACATTGTCGAGTACCGTCTGGCCAACGAGACGCTGGTGCGTGCGACGGGCGAAGAGGAGATCGAGTTCTTCGGGGTCAAGACGAAACGCTACGACTTTGAGGACCATGACGGCAATGCGCATACGGCCGTCGTTTTCTACAACGTCAGCGAAACGGCCAACGTCAAGGTGCACAACGTCATCCCGGACCTCGACCTGCTGCTCAACCAGGACAAGTACACCCGGCTGATCGACAGCATCGAGTACCTCAAGCAAAACAGCGGCGTGCTCGTCTTTATCAACAACCCCGACGCGGCGACGGGCAACATGAAAGAGTACGGCATCGGCGCCCAGATCCTCAAGACGCTGGGCGTGAAGCATATGCGGCTCATCACCGACGCCAACACGCCTGAATTCGTCGGTCTCGGCGGGTTCGGCCTGGATGTCGCCGAGGTGATCCACCTGGATGCGGATGTATGACGGACGCGCAGAAGGCGGTACTCAGGCGTGAGCTTGAGGCGGCGCTTGCGAAGACCGCCGGCGAGATCGAACGACTTGAAACCGAGCTCGAGCCCATCGCCCCGGACTGCTGCCTGGGGGACCTGACCCGGACGGAGCTGATGGCCGAGCAGGAAATCTGTGCCCAGGCGCACGAGGCGGCGGTCCGGCGGCGAAACCGCCTGAAATACGCCCTTGCGCGCATGGACAGTGAAACGTACGGTGTCTGTGAAGCGTGCGGGGAACCGATCGCCCCGGCGCGGCTGGCACTCTTGCCCGAAGCGACGCTCTGCGTGGCCTGCGCCGACGAGAAAGGACGATGATGGAAGACAAGGTTTTCAGCAAACCGATCGAGAAGCAGTTCGAGTTCGATGAGCAGATCGCCGCCGTGTTCGATGACATGCTCAAGCGCTCGGTGCCGTTTTACGAGGAGGCGATGGCGCTGACGAAGCGCTTCGCGCTCGCCTATCTGAACGAGGGCGGACGCCTGTACGACCTGGGGTGTTCGACGGCCTCGACGCTGCTCGACATCGAACGCGACCTCGACGTCGATGCGGAACTTGTCGGCATCGACAATTCGCCTTCCATGCTCGAACAGGCGCAGCGCAAGCTCGGCGTCTTCGGATCGAAGATCCGCCTCGAGGAAGCGGACATCATGTCTTATGGCTATGAAGCGGCCGACGTTTTCATCACCAACTACACGCTGCAGTTCATCCGCCCGCTGGTGCGCGAGACCCTGATCGGGCGTATTTTCGAGTCGTTGAACCCGGGCGGGGCATTTATCTTCAGCGAAAAAGTCGTCAGCGAGGACAAGCGGCTCAACAAGCTGCTGATCGACGGCTATTACGACTTCAAAAAGACGCAGGGCTACAGCGAATACGAGATCATGCAAAAACGCGAGGCGCTCGAAAACGTTCTGATCCCCTACACGGAGGATGAGAACAAAGAGATGGTGAAGCGCTGCGGGTTCGCCCACTGCGAGACCATCTTCCGCTGGGGGAATTTCGCGACGTTTATCGCACTGAAGCGCTAAGCACGAAGCCTTAAGATGGCGTTTGAATTTTCTTAACGCTTATCACTTAACGCTATTACAAGGAGTCCCAATGACCGTTGTTGAACACTTCAAAGCCCTCTGCGCGATCCCGCACTGCTCGGGCAATGCGGAAGCGATGCTTTCGTACCTGTCGCAGCAGGGGCAGACGTTCGGATACGAAACGCAGACGGATGCGGCCGGGAACCTGTTTTGCTCGCATCCCGATGCGACCGTGACGCTGCAGGCGCACTACGACATGGTCTGCATCGGCAACGCCCCGGAGCTGGAGCTGGAGGAAGCGGAAGGGAAACTGCGCGCAAACGAGTCTACGCTCGGCGCGGACAACGGAATGGGGATGGCGATGATGCTCTCCCTCATGGAAGAGGGCGCGGCCGTCGACTGCCTGTTCACTTCCGACGAAGAGATCGGTCTGCTCGGGGCACGCGCGATGGAACTGCCGCTGAAGACGCCGTATCTGCTCAATCTCGACAGCGAGGAGTACGGGGAGATCACCGTCGGCTGCGCCGGCGGGGTCGATCTCAACGTCATGCTGCCGCTTCGGCGGAAGGTGCGCGAGCTGCACTGCTACGAGGCGGTGGCCGAAGGCTATCCCGGCGGCCACTCCGGGATCGACATCGACAAGCGGATCCCCAACGCGATCAAGGAGCTGGCGGCACGGCTCCATGAACTGGGCGCGTCCGTGCTGGCATTCGACGGCGGCGAACGCCGCAACGCCATTCCCAAACGGGCGTCGGCGACGGTTGCCTTCGATGCCCCGGTCGAAGACGCTGCTTTGAGGCTGCTGGGAAAACGCGCCTGCGCCGTCATTGAAAATCCGCTGGTCGCGATGCTGCACGCCTTTGCGCACGGGGTACGCGATTACGATGCGCGACTGGGGATCGTACAGACGAGCATCAACCTCGCCGAGATCGCGACCACCGAAGAGACGCTGCACATCAAACTGAGTGCGCGCTCCATGAGCGAAAAAGACCTGCGCCGCTGCGAGAGCGAGACCCGGACCTATTTCGAGGCCTTCGGCGCCTCGGTGGAAAGCGAAGGGTTCTACGCCCCTTGGGAACCGGAGCAGGCCGGGTTCGTGCAGACGGTAAAAGAGGCGTATGGAGCGCTGTCGGAAAGCCCCGTCACGATCGGGGCGATCCATGCAGGGCTGGAATGCGGCATCATCAAAAAACACTTCCCGCAGATGCAGATGGCCTCCATCGGCCCGACGATCAACCATCCCCACACGACGCGCGAAAGCGTCGATCTGGAAAGCGTGGGGAAGGTGTACGAGGTCGTTAAGAAAGTCCTGGCGGACAGTAGGGAGCAGGTGTAGGTAGTGGGTAGTCAGTGCTGATCTCGTCACTACCAACGACTAACGATTCACTAAGCGCTTAGCGCGCTTTGAAACTCTCTTTGCTCTTGCAGTACTCTTTCAAAAAACATTCGGTGTCGCATTTCGGGTTTTTCGCGGTGCAGATGTAGCGGCCGAAGAGGACCATGCCCTGGTGCAGGGCGTGCAGGTCGGTTTTGAACTTCTTGACCAGCGTCTCTTCGGTTTTGAGGGCCGTTTCGTCGTCGCTGAGGCCGAGACGGTGGGCGACACGGAAGACATGGGTGTCGACGGCCATCAGGTTCGCCCCCGTGTATTCGATCATGACGACGTGCGCCGTCTTCTGTCCGACGCCGGCCAGGGTGACGAGCTCCTTTTCGTTCATCGGGATCTCGCCGCCGTAGACGTCGACGACGCGTTGCGCCATCTTGACGATATTGACCGCCTTGTTGTTGAAAAACGAACAGCTGCGGATGATCGATTTGACGTCCTCGACGTCGGCTTCGGCCAGGGCCGCGGGGTCGGGGTATTTCTCGAACAGTTCCGGCGTGAGCAGGTTGACGCGCTTGTCCGTGCACTGCGCGGAGAGCGCGACGGCGACGACCAGCTCGTAGGCGTTGCGGTAATGCAATTCGGTGACGGCATCGCTGTAGCGCTCCATCAGGGCGTGCTTGATCGCTTCGATCTCTTTTCTCGTGGCTTTTTTCACTTTTTTCATGCGTGCAATTGTAGCGAAGCCTCCGACGGATTTCCCATCACAGGGACGGTGCCGCAGGCGTTAGGGGTGCCTCAGTGCAGTTCGTAGTCCTGTACCATGAAGGCGCGCAGCTTTCTCGCCTGGTAGTCGAGCTTGAAAAAGTGCTCGTAGACGCGTTCTGCGTCGAGGGTGGGGTGCTGGCTGAAATCGAAGCTCCCGCTGTCTGTTTTCGGAAGGCTGCTGTCCAGAAAATCATAAAATGCGTCGCGGATTTCTATCAGTTTGTCCAGTTCGGTCTCAACAACGGCTTTGTCCTGCATCGGTACTCCTAAAAATAAATTTGAGTATTGTGGCAAAGGGCTCCCTACAGGCGGATTAAGCGGCGCGGCTGCCTGATCGGTTT
>JARROU010000133.1:0-6486 GCA_037383585.1 Campylobacterales bacterium
ATGGAATAGATGCTTACTTCCATGTTTTGGCCTTGTTCAAAAGTGCGCTGCCCATCACCCGCATCCGGGCATGTTCGAAGCGGTCGTCAAACCCGACGCCGCCGATGGCGGCAACCGGATGCAGCGATGCGGCGGCCAAGGCATCGAGGTCCTCTCCGAGGACGGCGGCATCGCATTTCGTGCCGGTGGCGCGGAACGCCCCCAGCCCGATGTATTCGATCGGCAGCCGGTTGGCCGTTTCGATCTCCTTCAGGTTATGGGTGTAAAGCCCGAGGATACAGGAAGGACCCACCAGATCGCGCAGGGCGGCGGCGGCCGCCTCGGCATCGTCTCCGAAGACCTCCAGGTCCTCCTGGCCGATATGCACGCCGTCACACAGATCCTGCATCTGCCAGTGGTCGTTGATGATCAGTACGCCGTCCCAGAGCCCGCGCAATTCAGCGAGCTGCGCACGAACCTGCACGGGGTCCGTCCCCTTGCTGCGGTACTGGATCAGGGCAACGTCCTCTTGTCTGCATAGGTCTGTGTAGGCTTTTAAGGTGAAGTCATGCGCGTCGAGCAGTGCCTGGTCGCACAGCCCGTAGACGGCGTTGGGGTGCAGTGAGGTGAAGAACGCGTCTATGTCACTGCGCGTCATGGGAAGTCGGCAGCATCATGCGCATCAGGTCCGCAATCGTCTGCTTGAGTTCGTTACGGTTGACGACCATATCGATGGAGCCGTGCTCGAGCAGGAACTCGGAGCGCTGGAACCCTTCGGGCAGGTCCGAACCGATCGTCTGTTTGATCACACGCTGTCCCGCAAAACCGATCAGCGAACCCGGCTCGGCGATGATGATGTCGCCCAGCGTCGCGAAGGAGGCACTGACCCCGCCCATCGTCGGATCGGTCAAAACGGAGATGAACGGCAGGCCGTGTTCGCCCAGACGTGCCAGTGCCGCGGAGGTTTTGCTCATCTGCATCAGCGAGAACGTGCTCTCCTGCATCCGCGCGCCGCCCGAAGCGCTGACGATAAGAACGCCCTGGCGTTTCTCGATGGCACGGTGGATGGCGCGGGTGATCTTTTCCCCTTCGACGGAACCGAGCGATCCGCCCATAAAGGCGAAGTCGAAAACGACCAGCTGCACGTTCACGCCGTTCATCTTGCACTCGCCGCTGACGACGGAGGAACGTCTTCCCGTCTTTTTCTCCCCTTCTTCGAGGCGTTTGGCATAGCTTTTCTTGTCGACGAACTTCAGCGGATCGACGGGGCTGAGTTCGGCGTCAAACTCGACGAAGCTCTCCTCGTCCGCCAGGAGCGCGATACGCTTGTCGACGTTGATGCGCATATGGTAGCCGCATTTGGGACAGACGTAGTTCTGGTTTTCAACCTCTTTGTAATACATCAGCGAGTTGCATGACGGGCATTTGACCCAGTGCGACGGTGCTTCGCTCTTGGTGGGCTGCTTTTTGGACGTCCCAAAAAGGTTGAAAAGGTTCATGACGCATCCTTTGACAGATCGAAATATAGATTTTTAGTATTTAACGGAAGGGAATTGTACCCAAAAAGAGTTAAAGGGTTCCGGTACGGGCGTACCGGAGAAGTCACTTATTTCAGAAGACTTTTGGCGATGGCACGGGCCGCTTCGCGTCCGTCGTAAACGGCATTGACGACAAGATCCGCCCCGCGGAAACAGTCGCCGCCGGCGTAGATGCCCGCCGTGCTCGTCTGATGGTTTTCGTCGATGACGATGCCGCCCCAGGCGTTCGTCTCGATCCCGTTCTCCGCCAGAAAGGATGGGACGGACGGATCGAAACCGAGGGCAAGGATAATGACGTCGGCATTGACGGTGAACTCGCTGCCTTTGACCTCCTCCATGCGCTGGCGGCCGCTTTCGTCTTTGGCCCCGAGCACGGTCTTGATCATCTCAACACCGACGGCGCGGCCGTTCTCGTCGAGCAGGATCTGCTTCGGAGAGGCCTGGAACTGGAAGTCGACGCCCTCCTCCATGGCATTTTTATACTCTTTCTGGCTTCCCGGCATGTTGTGCGCATCACGGCGGTAGAGACAGCGGACGTTTTTAGCGCCTTCGCGCTTGGCCGTGCGGAGGCAGTCCATTGCGGTATCGCCGCCGCCGATGACGACGACATCGAGGTCTTTAAAGTCGAACTGTTTGTCGTACGCGCGCTTGAAGTTCTTCTGCTGGATCGCCGTCAGATACTCCATCGCCATATAGACATTCGGAGCGCTCTCACCCGCAAGGCGCGCCGACTTGCCTTTGGTCGCACCGATACCGATAAAGATGGCGTCATGGTTGTTGACGATCTCTTCGAATGTGATGTCCTTGCCGACCTCGCAGTCCGTTACCAGTTCCATTCCCGCCTCTTTAAGCAGCTTGACGCGGCGGTCGACGATCTTCTTGTCGAGCTTGAAGTTCGGGATGCCGTAGGTCATCAGACCGCCGGCACGGTCGGCACGCTCATACACGGTGACGCCGATGCCCGAACGCAGCAGATAGGTCGCCGCGGCAAGGCCCGCCGGGCCCGAACCGATGATCGCGACCTTCTTGTCGGATGTGACGCCCGGGAATTCCGGCTTCAGGCCCGCTTTGAAGCCCTCTTCGTTGATGAAGGTCTCGACCGAACCGATTGTGATCGCGCCGTGGCCGTCGTTTAGGGTACAGTCGCCTTCGCACAGACGGTCCTGCGGACAGACGCGCCCCATGACTTCCGGGAACGGCGACGGCTCGTTGGAGAGCTTGAACGCGAACTCCAGGTCGTTCTCCGCGACCGCCTTGAGCCACTGCGGAATGTAGTTGTGCAGCGGACACTTGTTCAGGCAGTACGGGTCCCCGCACTGGATACAGCGGTCGCTCTGCGCCGCGGCGTCGTCTTTGCTGAACACTTCGTAGATCTCTTTGAAGTCTTTGACGCGGTCGACAACCAGACGTTTGTTGGGATCGATACGTCCAATGGTTAAAAATTCTCTCATCTTAGTCTCCCTTTTCCTGGTTGAGCGGCAGTTTCGTCAGGTTTTTCGGACGGACCAGCCAGAAGTTGCGGATCTCCGTGCGGAAATTTTCCATGATCATTCTGGCCTTGGAGCTGCCGGTTTCATTGATATAGTCTTTGAGCAGGCGCTTGAGGTAGTGACGCGCCTCGTCCCCTTCGTCGGTGTCGATGCGGACCGCTTCGACCAGTTCGCGGTTGACGTTCTCGATGAAGTTGTGTCCCTCATCGAAGACGAAGGCGATCCCGCCCGTCATCCCCGCACCGAAGTTGCCCCCGGTACGGCCGAGGATCACGACGATCCCGCCGGTCATATATTCACACGGACTGTCGCCGGTCCCTTCGACGATCGCCAGCGCGCCCGAGTTGCGGACGGCAAAACGTTCGCCGACGGCCGCGTTGATGTAGAGCTTTCCGCCGGTCGCGCCGTAGAGACAGGTGTTACCGCCGCCGCTGAACTTACCGCCTTCATGCTGCGATTTGATGACGATCTTTCCGCCGTGCATCCCTTTGCCGATGTAGTCGTTCGCCACGCCGTCGAGCGTCATGTTGACACCGTTGATCAAGAAGGCGCCGAAGGCCTGTCCCGCGATCCCTTTGAGGCGGATGTCGATCGTGCCGTCCTCGAGGCCGTCATCGCCGTAATAACGTGCGATCTCGCCCGAGACCCGGGCGCCGAAACTGCGGTTGAGGTTACAGATGTCGCGCGTGATGCGGACCGGGTGGTCCGGATGTTTGATCGCGCTGCTTACTTCCTCAAGCACCTCTTTTTCGAAGGCGTTGTCATCAAACGGCTCGTTGGACGCCACCTGGCAGGTATCGATCCCCTCTTCGCGGTGGAGCACGTTGCTGAAGTCGAATTGCTTCGCCAGGTCCGTGTCGATCACCTTGAGCAGATCGCTGCGGCCGATCAGTTCGTCGAGCGTCTTGTAGCCCAGCTGCGCCATGTAGCCGCGAACGTCTTCGGCCAGGAGGGTGAAATAGTTGATCAGCTGCTGTACCGTTCCCTTGTAGAACTCTTTGCGCAGTTTTTCGTTCTGCGTCGCAATCCCGACGGAACATTTGTTGACGTGACAGATCCGCAGCATCTTACAGCCGACGATGGCAAGCACGCCGGTACCGAAGGCGTAGCTTTCGGCCCCGAGCAGTACCCGTTTTGAGGCCGCCGTCGGTCTGCACGTGCACGAGCTGGCGCAGGTCATTGGCTTTGAGCGCGTTATGCGCTTCGGCCAGGCCCAGTTCCCACGGGTTGCCCGCAAATATGATCGAGGTCAGCGGTGCCGCCCCGGTCCCGCCGTCGCCGCCGGAGATGATAATCTTGTCGGCATACGCTTTGGCGACCCCCGCGGCGATCGTACCGACGCCGGCGGTGGAAACCAGTTTGACGGCGATCGTCGCTTCCGGGTTGACCTGCTTGAGGTCGTAGATCAGCTGCGCCAGGTCCTCGATGGAGTAGATGTCGTGGTGCGGCGGCGGCGAAATGAGCGTCACGCCCGGCACCGTATGGCGCAGGCGCGCGATCAGGGCCGTGACCTTGTGGCCCGGCAGCTGGCCGCCCTCGCCCGGTTTCGCCCCCTGGGCGACTTTGATCTGGATCTCCTCGGCCGAACGCAGGTAGGCCGGGGTCACCCCGAAGCGGCCCGAAGCGACCTGCTTGATCTTCGAGTTTTTGTTGGTCTTGAAGCGCGCGGCGTCTTCCCCGCCCTCGCCCGAGTTGGACTGCGCGCCGATCGTGTTCATCGCTTCGGCGATGCACTCGTGCGCTTCGGGGGAGATGGAGCCGAGGCTCATCGCGGCGGAACTGAAGCGTTTCGTGATCGCTTCGACCGGTTCGACCTCGCTGATGTCGATCGCAGCGCGGTCGGATTTCAGCTCGAGGAAGTCGCGGATAAAGCGCTGCCCGCGGTTGTTAACGATGTTCTTGAGGCGTTCGAAATCCTCCGGATCGCCCGACTTGCTCAGCGCATGGATCGCGTGAATGACCTGCGGTCCGAAGTCATGGTATTCCTGACCATTGTAGAACTTGTAGAATCCACCGATCTTGAGCGGGAAGATGTTGTTGAAGCCCCGGGATTCAAAGGCTTCTTCATGCACACGTTTGAGACGCGCGTCGATCTCCTCGTAGCCCAGGCCCGGAATCAGACAGTGCGAATCGCCGAAACAGTCCTCGACGATCGTCTTGCTCAGACCCAGGATGTCGAAGAGGCCGGAGTTGCGGTACGACGCAATCGTCGAGATCCCCATTTTGGACATGATCTTGAGCAGACCGGCATTGAGCGCACCGTGAACCGATTTGAGCGCTTCGCTGCACGGGATGTCGGAAAGCGGTTTGCTGTTCTCGACCATATGCACGACCGTCGAGAAGAGCAGTTCCGGGTAGACCGCGCTGGCGCCGTAGGCAATCAGCGTCGCCGCTCCGTGCGAATCGACGATCTCCGATGAGACCGCGACAATCGAAGCCAGATGGCGTACACCGGCTTCGAGCAGCGCGTGGTTGAGGCGACCGACTGCCATGAGCATCGGGATCGTGCGGTGCGATTCGTCCAAACCGCTGTCGTCGAGGACAACGATGCGAACGCCCTCTTTTTTCACCGCCCGGACGACGGTCTTAACGAGCGCGTCGAGGGCCGGTTTCAGGTCCCCTTCAAAAGCCGTCGAGAAGGTCTCGTTCTTGTAAAACGGCTGGTAACGCGGCGAATCCTCGTCACCGTAGGATTTGAGCACCTTCAGCTTTTCGTGGGTGATGATCGGCGAGATCGCTTTGAGACGGTGCGCGTGCGTCGGCAGCTCGTCGAGGATGTTGTGCGTTTCGCCGAACCCGGTGTTGAGGCTCATAACCACCTTTTCGCGGATCGGGTCGATCGGCGGGTTGGTCACCTGGGCGAATTTCTGCTTGAAGAAGTCGCTGAAACTGCGCTGTTTTTCGCTGAACGCCGCCATCGGGGTATCGTCACCCATGGAACCGACCGCTTCCTTGCCGTCTTTGATCATCGGTTCGATGACCTGCTCGATCACTTCTTCGGTAATGTTGAAGTAGCGCTGGCGGTGGACCAGTTCTTCCTGTTCAAAGCCGCAGTGCGTGCTGTACTGCTCTTCGACATGCTCCTGCAGATAGACCATGTGCTCGTTGAGCCATTTCATGTACGGCTGAGACGATTTGAGGTAATCGTTGATCTCCTCGTTCTTGAGGACCTTGCCGAATTTGAGGTCCAGGCCGATCATCTCGCCCGACTGCAGGCGGCCGCGCTCTTTGATGTTCTCTTCGCCGAAGTCGATGACGCCGTATTCGCTCGCGATGAGCAGCGTATTGTCGTTCGTGATGATGTATTTGGACGGGCGCAGACCGTTACGGTCGAGGACACAGCCGATGTAGCGGCCGTCGGTGAGCGAGAACACGCGCCGTTTTTTGCTGTTAACCTGGTCATTGCAGCGTCGACAGCCGGGTTCCTGCTGACAAACTTTCCGCCCGCGCGACTGTTCATGGGAGATATCGGTTCGACG
>JARROU010000134.1:0-9055 GCA_037383585.1 Campylobacterales bacterium
TTCGAAGACGGTGGAGTGGTATTCGTAGAACGCCCGCAGATCCGGGTCCATGTGCGGCGCATTCTGCCACGGTGCCGGGATGACCGCGCGGGCCGCTTTGAAGAAGTCCACGCCGTTGGCGATCAGGAACTCGAAGAAGTTGTCGGCACTCGCACTGTCGCTGGCGCCGGGCTGCAGGATCGGCAGCAGGCGGTCAAGCTCTTTTTTCGTATAGACTTCGCTCTTGATCGATTCGGATTTGACGCGGACCATGAAGCGGTTCGCTTCGACCGAGTTGATCTCACCGTTGTGCGCAACGGCACGGAACGGCTGGGCCAGACGCCACATCGGCAGCGTATTGGTCGAGAAGCGCTGGTGGAACAGCGAGAAGGAGATCTTGAAATCGGGGTCCTGGAAATCCTTGTAGAATTCCTTGATGTGCGTCGGCATGACCAGCCCTTTATAAGAAAGGACCCGGGACGACATGGAGGGGATATAGAAATCCGCATCCGATTCGAGCGCATGCTCCGTCTCTTTTCGGCTCAGGTACAACAGCGCATCGAAACGCTGCGTCGCCATGATGGAGTTGGGGACGATGAAGACATGGTAGATGTACGGCTTCGTGTCGAGCGCCTGCTTGCCCAGCGCGTTGTTGTCCACAGGGACTTCGCGCTTGAGCACGACTTTCAGGTCGTTTTTCGCACAGATGTCGCTGAGAATGTCAAGATGTTTTTTGATACGGGTGAAGACGGTCGCAACCGCGAACACATCGGGCAGTTCTATGCCGTTTTCCACTGCGACCTTGCGCATGAAGGTTGTCGGCATGGAGAGCAGCAGACCGCTCCCGTCACCGGTTTTGCCGTCGGCGGCAATTGCACCGCGGTGCATCATCCGCTCCAGCGCCGTAATGGCGCGTTCGAGCGTCTCATGCGACGCCCGGTTGTCGATATTGGCAATCAGACCGAAACCGCAGTTGTCTTTAAAAGATCGTAACAGGTCAGAATATTCCACTCGGTTCACCTTTTTAAGCATTTATTAAGCAGCTTTTCCGTAGTTAGAAAACGCTAATTGCTAATATTATACTATAGGGTGTTTTAAAGTTTCATTTTTTGGGACTTTCGTTATGCTTTTGATAAGAAAAGTGATACAGGAAGAAACGCCAGGTGCAAGGCTTTATTATTCGGCTTCAACGGGTCAAGGACGAAGACCTCATCCTTTCCATTCTGACACAGGAACGCTTAGAAACCCTTTACCGTTTTTACGGGGCACGCCACAGTACCATCAACCTGGGCTACCTGATCGATTTCGAAATCGAACACTCGGTCAAATCCTCCATCGGACGGATCTACGACGTCGTGCATCTCGGTTTTCCCTGGATGCTGGATCCGGCCAGGACACGCCTGTGGCATCAGTTCGTTTCGCTTTTCTACCCGCATCTGAGAGAATCCGAAGAGACCGGCGGCTTCTACTTCGACCTCCTGAACGAATGCGCCCTGCGATGGGAAAAACAAAACCCAAAGCGGGTCGCCATCGAAGCCTATGCGAAACTGCTGCAATTCGAGGGACGCAGCCCCGATCCGACCCGCTGTTTTTTCTGTGAACAGAAGATCATCGATCCGAAGGTCTCCGTGATCCGCGCTTTTCAGTATGCGCACACGGCCTGCGCGCACCGCACCGCGGTGCACAAAAACGCAGCGGATGAGCTCCTGCAGGAACACAACGCCCTCTTTTTGGACGACGACGAAGTCGAAACGCTGTGGACGACTCTGCTCGAAGGGCTCTAAAGAAACTCAGGCCGGGAACTGTTCCTTGAGCCGTTCGTAATAGTACTTGAGATTGTTCATGTGCGCTTGCATGACTTCGGCATCGTCGCCGTCTTTGCAATAGGTGTTGAAATCCACCAGGACATCGGCCACGCCGCCCTCCCCGAGACTGGTGGCGGAACCTTTGAGTTTGTGCGAAAGCCGCTCGACCTGTTCGACGTCGTGCGCTGCGATGGCGGCATCGAGGTTCGGCAGCTCCTCGTCGATCTGGGTGACCAGTTCGGAAATGAACATATCGGCCTCTTCCTGGGAGAGTCCCAGCTGCTCCACGGCGCGCGCGTTGTTGAACTCCGGATAGGGTTTCGCTTCAAACGCGGCTTCGGAAGGTGCCGCTTCCGGTACCGCCGCCTCGGCAGCCGCTTCCACGGTTTCCTCGACCGGTTCTTCCAGAGGAGACGGGATCTCTACGGCGATTTCGGCCGTCTCCGGCGGCATCGCCTCTTCGACCGGCACCACCTCTTCGGGCACGATCGGAGCAGGAACCGCTTCCTCCGCCGGCTGCTCGAGCACCGTTTTCTCTATCTCTGTCACGTCCGGCACCGCTTCTACGGCGCTTTCACGTTTCGCCGCACGTGCCTGCGACGGTGCCCCCGTTCTTTCGGCGGCCTCTTTTTTGCTCTCTTCTTCTGTGAGAACTCCCTTTCTTAGCTTCTCAAGTTGGCGGCTGCTTTTGATTTGCGTTACCCGAACAATGATCAGCAATATGATGATAAAAGAACCGACTACGATCATCAGGAGGGGGAAGACAGGCATCAGGCATCCTTTCGTATCGTCACACAAAAGACGGGAATAAGAACCTATCATAATATAAATAAGAGTAGCGGCGACTTAAAGCCGCGGGATCGGACCTTTTTTTCGCGGAAGCCTGTGCGGGCGTAACGTTAAATGTCGTAGTGATACGGCTGATAGATCTGATCGATCTCCGAGAGTTTCATCGAAAAAAGCGCCCGGACCTTTTCGGTGATCCCCTGCCAGAACGCCTCGAGGATCACGCTTTGGCCGACATTTCCTTCGATCCGGCACAGCGGTCCTTCCAGTGCTTCGATGATCTCCAGTACGGTGATCTCCGATGCGCGGCGCGCCAGCTGGTACCCTCCGGCGGCCCCGCGGATACTCGTCACGACTCCCGCGCGTCGCAGCGCGGAGAGGATCTGTTCGAGATAGCCGTGCGAAATGGCCGTCATGGCGCTGATCTCCTTGATCTGCATCGGCCGCTGCTGCGGCGCATGCGAAAGCACGTGCATCGCCGCCAGGCCGTAAATCCCCTTCGAAGAGATCCCCGCCATCAGCGCACCCCGGCGATCATGCGGTAAAGATAGTAGACTTTACAGCCGACGCAGAAACTGAACAGCACGTCCAGAACCAGACATAAAACATAGACTGCAGCCGCTCCCACCAGCACAGAATGCAGCCCGAAATAGGCCGCGCTGATCTGAAGCACGATAAAGAAGAGACCGAAATGGCCCGCAACCTTCTTGGCCGCGCCGTCGACCTTCTGAGTCGGAAGGTGCAGGACGCGCTTGATCCCGGAGGCCGCCAGGAAGAGCGGGCTGAACTGCTTGTTTCCGTAAAGACGCACGAGCAGATCCGCACCGAGGGCATAGAGCCACAGGAGGCTGCCGGTCTCGAAAAAGAGGGCCACGGCAACGGCACTGAAAAAAGAGATGCTCCGACTGACCGTATTGTCAACCGAGCTGAAATTAATGGGACAAGCCTGTGCCATCAGGAATCCTTTTTATATCAAAAAGTTAACACATTCTATACCCCGACCCCCATTAAAGTCAAGTTTCCTTACTATATTACTATGGATTATCACTTCTTGGCCGAAAGCAGCAGCTCCGTCATCTTTTCCGCACTGAGCGGCTCACTGAAATAGAACCCCTGCACTTCGTCACAGCCGTACTGCTGCAGCAGTGCCAGCTGAGCGTCCTGTTCCACCCCCTCGGCCAGCACCGTCAGACCGAGTTTTTTCGCCATACTGATCGTGGCCGATACGATCACCTGGTCGTCTGCGTCGCTGATGAGGGAATCGATGAACATCTTGTCGATCTTGAGTTTGTCGAGGTTGAACAGTTTCAGATTGCTCAGCGACGAATAACCGGTACCGAAATCGTCGATGGAAAAGCGGCACCCCATCTTTCGCAGCGCTTCGATGTTCTCCCTCGCACTGCCCCTCCCCTGCATCAGAGTACTTTCCGTGATGCCCGTTCGGATCGCGATGAACCTATCGCGCCGCGAACTTGCCAGCAAGACGCTGGTCGAGTCCGTGCGCGAACACCTGAGCCGCTGCTGTGTGACGCCGCCGGAGCTGTCCCTGAGCCCGTCAAGCGTACAGCGCAGCAGTGCTTCGGCACCGCACACACGGCCGTCCGTGATGGAGAACTGGGGTTGATAGACCATGACAAACGCCTCCTCCCGTATGGCTTGTTTGATTCCCCGCTGTATACGGAAATATTCATGCGACAGCAGCGAATAATGCCGGGAGTAGAACTCAAAACCGTTGCGGCCGCGTTCTTTGACGACGTACATGGCCTGGTCGGCGGCACTGACAAGCACTTCGACGTCCTCGCCGTCCTCCGGAATCAGGGCGATCCCGATGCTCAGCGTCACTTCGAGTTCGACGCCTTCCAGGACAAGGGGCATACCGAAAAGCGCCCGGATCTTCTGGATGATGATCAGGACCTCATCGATATGATGCACGTTTTCTGCGATCAAGAGAAACTCATCCCCGCCCAGCCTGCCGACCGTATCGCTGGAGCGGACCGCATCTTTGAGCCGCTGCGCGACCTCGATGAGCAGCAGGTCGCCGATACGATGGCCGAAGTTGTCGTTGACCTCTTTGAAATTGTCGATGTCCATAAACAGGAGAGCGCCCATGCTCTGCGTACGCTTGATCGTGGCAATGGCATGTTCAAGGTGATCAAAAAGCAGCACGCGGTTGGGCAGTCCCGTCAGAATGTCATGGTTGGCCATGAACTCAAGCTGTTCGCGGGATTTGCGCACTTCGGAGATGTCCGTCACCATGATCAGATAATTTGAAACGGCGTCCTCTTCGTCCAGAACGGCATTGATACTGACCCAGGCCAGCTTCGCCTTTCCCGACGGAAGTTTCAGCTCGGCTTCGCCGTGCCAAAAGCCGAAGAGTTCCATCGAATCATAGATATCGCGTACCGTCTCGGCCTGAAACAGCGGCCTGAAATAATCGGAATGCCTGCCCATAATCTGTGTTTCTTCCATTTCAAGAATCTGCAGCATGGCCGGATTGACTTTGACGACGTAGCGTTCGGCGTTCTCGATGATCATCCCTTCCGTTGCGTCTTGGAAGACCTTCTCAACGAGCCGGGCTTTCTGCGCTTCTTCATGGGTCTTGGTGACTTCGCGGATTATGACGAGCGCATATTTCAACGTATCGGGGGCTTCCGGCGGGAGGGGCACGATCCTCGCCTCGAAAAACAACGTCTGTTCCCCGATTTCGAGCGGGTATTCCAGGGTGACGTCCACCCCCTGCCGTATCGCACGCACCATCGATTCCATAAACAGCTCGGCGTGTTCGGCATCAAAAATATCGTACGCGGTTTTTCCGAGCAGCGCATCGGGGGGAGCGAAGAGCAGGTGTTCCTTTCCGTGTGCAAAAACATCACGGTACACGCCCTTTTCATCCACCAGGAACATGAGATCGGGAATGGCATTAACGATCGACCCGAGTCCGACAGAGTTTTCTGCACGTGCTTGCCACATAAGCACTCCTTTTCACTGGGGAGCCATGCCAGCCCCTCCTGCGTGATCATGCGGGGCTTTCAGGTATCCTGATCTATTCTAGCACTTTTTTTCAGTTTGACTCCCATTTCCATATGGTGCGTGTAGGGGAACTGGTCGAACATCGCCATCGCTTCGATGGTATGGGTGCGCGTCAGATATTCCAGGTCCCGTTTGAGGGTCTCGGGATTGCAGGAGATGTAGAGGATGTTTTCGTGCCGGGCCGCGAAATCGCATGACGCTTCGTCCATCCCGGCGCGCGGCGGGTCGACGAAGATCGTATCGAGGCGGTAGCCCGGCAGATCGAGGTGGCGCATCCGGTTGAATTCGCGGACGCCGTCAAGGGCCTGCACGAACTCCTCGGCACTCATGCGCACAAATTCGATGTTCTCAACGCTGTTGAGCTCCATATTCGCCTTGGCGGCATGGATCGAGCTTTTGGAGATCTCGGTGGCGAGGACGCGGCCGAAGTGCGAGGCGAAGGGAATGGTGAAATTCCCCGCACCGCAGTAGAGTTCCAGCAGGTCTCCGCCGATCCCTTCGAACTGCTTCAAGGCCCAGCCGACCATCTGCGCATTGACGCTGGCGTTGGGCTGGGTGAAACTGTTCTCGATCTGCTTGAAGCGGTAAGTCCGGTCGCCGATGTCGAGCGATTCAATGACGAAATCGCGGCCGATCACCTCTTTTTGCTTCCGGCTGCGGCCGATGATGCTGATCCCGAAATGGTCCGCCAGTTCGGCCGCCTGGGCCTTCCAGGCATCATCGAGCTTCCGGTGGTAAAGCATGGAGACGACGATGTCGCCGTCGCGGCTGCTGAGAAAATCCATCCCGAAGAGCTTGTGCCCCATCCCCTCATTATGGCTCACCGCATCGAGCAGCGGCCACATCAGCGCCTCGATCGCCCCGTTCACCATCGGGCACTCTTCGAGCAGCACGACGCCGTCACGGTCAACGGAATTCATCGCATAATGCATCGTATCGCCGACGTGCCACACCTTGAACTCCGCGCGGGAACGGTAATGGCTGTCCGCGGACCGTGCGATATCGAATGCACCGTCATACAGCGGCGCGAACCGCGCTTTGATTTCGGCCGCCTTCTGCGCCAGCTGGCCTTCATAGCCGTTTTCATACAGGCGGCAGCTGCCGCACTTACCGAAATGCCTACCCTCCATTTTGGCCACCCGCCGCGATGCGCGCCAAAGAGACCCCTGCCCCGTATGCCAGCACCGCCGCTGCAACCGATTTTCGGTGACGCCGGGCCAGAAAAATCAGCGGCAGCAGCGCAAACGCCCCGGACGTATGCCCGCTGCTGAAGGATTTGCCGCGCTGATCACTCATGACAAACGCCGGAGTGAACTCACGGTCACTCCCGAAAAGCGTCGTCTGGTCCGGGCGCGGCCGTCCCCAGTTGTCTTTGAGGAGCAGGTTGACGATCAGGCCGCTGCCCAGCGCCGGGACCAGCAGAAGGTAGAGCAGCTTCCGGCCGTTGAACGCGAGAAGGTTCCGGTGCGTTTTCCGGTTATACAGCCACAAAAGCAACGCCGACACATAGACTGCGGGCAGGACGATCTCCACGGACTTGTAGAAAAACCGCTCCCAAAGCGTCCCTTCTTGCAAGAAACCCTCGCCGGGCGTGTAAAAAAAGGAGCTGACCGACACGTCCGCCTGCGGGAACAGATAGAGCAGCAGCGAAAGGACGGCCATCGCCGCCCAGACGCCGACCGGGATACAGAGGATCTTTTGATTCATAAGGCGAATTATAGCCGTTTCACTCCCACATAGTATAATGGCACGAAAAAAGTCACCGTATGATCCACCACTACCGCCGTACCGCCCTGCTCGTTTTGTTTGTCTCGGGACTCTTCGCGACGTTCTACAACGCTTTTTTGCCGCTGCACGGGGATGAAGCCTACTACTGGCTCTGGAGCCATCACCTTCAGGGCGGCTATTACGACCATCCGCCGATGATCGCCCTGATGATCGCGCTGTCCAATCTCATCAGCGAGGCCGAATGGGGCGTACGCCTGGGCAACGTGCTGGCGATGTCCGTCGCGGGATGGGTCATCTACCGGCTGCTCGAGGAACTGCGCGACGCCCGCGCAGGCCTCTGGGGCGTGGCTATTTTCACTTCGGTCGTCCTCGTGCATGCGGGCTATACCATTATGACGACCGATTCGCCGCTGATCCTGTTCTGGGCGCTTGCGCTCTGGTCCACCTACCGGGTGATCACGCGGGGCAGGACCTTTGATTTCTTCCTGACCGGCCTCTTTATCGGCGCGATGATGCTGAGCAAGTACACGGCGGTGCTGTACGTACTGGCCCTGCTGATCTTTCTGTCCCTGCGGCGCCGCGACCTTTTCGCGGACTGGCGGACCTGGATGGCGATGGCCGTCTCCGTTGTCGTGATTGCGCCGCTGCTGTGGTGGAACTACGAACACAACTGGATCAGCTTTCTCTTCCAGCTGCACCACGGCGGTGCAAAAGAGCAGATCATGTGGAACTGGGCCGGCGAACTGATCGGGGCGCAGTTTGCGGTTTTCACCCCGGTCTTCGCGGCCGTGCTGTTTTACTTTCTGGGCAAAGAGAAGCTCTTCAAACGCGACGACGTCCTCTTTTTCCTGGCCGTCATGACCCTCACCCCGCTGCTGTTTTTCCTCTATAAGTCGCTGCACACGCACATCGAGCTCAACTACACCGCCCCGGCCTACATCAGCGGCACCGTACTGACGGCTTACGTCCTCGCGGCCCGCGGCATGAAACGCACCTTCTATGCCGGCGTCGCCGTCGCGCTCTTCTTGAGCCTCGTGGCCCGCGCCGCTCTTCTGTTCTGGCTGCCGGTCGTCCAGGACCGGATGTACGGCAACAAGGAAGCCGTTGCAATGCTCGAACGCCACCGCAAAAACGACGATGCCCTCTACGCCGACCACCTGACGATGGCCGCCCTGATCACCTACTACAGCACCGACCACGCCCCGGTGCGCATTCCGACGAAGACGCGCTTTAGCCAGTACGACCTGTGGGACGACGGCAGCCCCTACCGCGGCGGCCTCTATCTCGTTTCAAGACGTGACGCTCCTCGAGACAGAAAAGCGCCAGCGGGGGCTCAAGGGGACGAAAACCTACTACCTCTACCGGGTTGAGCACCCCCGCTAACCGGGTCTTTACGCTTCTTTGGATAAAATTAGCCCACTTTTAAAAAGGATGCCGATGGAACACCTGAAAACCGCCGTCAAACTCGTTGTCACCGTCGCCATCTTCTATTTCCTGCTCACGTTCGTCGACGTCGGACAGCTCGTCGCCATCCTGGCAAAATCCCACGGCGGCTACATCCTGATCGCCTTTGTCGCCCAGCTGGCCAGCACCTTCCTGGCGGCCTACCGCTGGCGGCTGATCATGCGGGAGCTCGGCTTCAATGAAAAAGTCTCCTTTTACGTCCAGAGCTACTTCAAAGGCACCTTTTTCAACCAGGTGCTTCCCGGCAGCATCGGCGGGGACGC
>JARROU010000135.1:0-4107 GCA_037383585.1 Campylobacterales bacterium
CCCAGGGTAAAAAATACGAACTGGGTGCCAAGGAGCATCATGACCACATGATCTGCACCGAATGCGGCGCCATCACCGAATTTGTCGACGAAGAGATCGAAAAGCGCCAGCACGCCATCGCCGAGGCGCACGGCTTTTTGATGACGGACCACTCCATGCAGATCTACGGGATCTGCGCCGAGTGCCGGAAAAAATTGAAAAAATAACACCCAAGAGGAGAACGCCCTTGTCTTTTTTTGACAACAAATACATCCAGCAACGCATCGAAAAAGCCGAAGCATTAAAAGCGGCGGGCATCAACCCCTATGCCAACGAATCGCTTCGCAATACGACGATCGACAAATTCCTGAACGTCAACTCCGACCTGGAGCATACCGAGTCCAAACGCGACGAAAACCGCCGCTACTGCGTCAGCGGCCGCATCAAGTTTTTCCGCATCATGGGCAAGGCGAGCTTCCTGAAGATCGAGGACGAAACGGCCATGCTGCAGGTCTACGTCGCCCGTGACAATCTGCCCGAAGGCTTCTACAACGACGTCTGCAAAAAGCTGATCGAAGTCGGAGACATCATCGAGGTCGAAGGCTACCCGTTCGTCACCAACAAAGGGGAGCTTTCCCTGCACGTCGACGCGCTGAAAGTCCTGACCAAGGCCGTCGCGCCGCTGCCGGAAAAATTCCACGGCATCACCGACAAAGAGATGCGTTACCGCCAGCGCTACCTCGACCTGATCATGAACGCGGAAGTGCGCAAAACCTTCCGCATCCGCAGCCAGATCATCTCGCTGACGCGCCGCTTCTTCGAGGACAAAGGTTTCCTGGAAGTCGAAACGCCCATGATGCACCCCATCGCCGGCGGCGCCAACGCCAAGCCGTTCGTGACGCACCACAACGCGCTCGGCGTCGACCGCTACCTGCGCATCGCACCCGAACTCTACCTCAAACGCCTGATCGTCGGCGGCTTCGAGGCGGTCTTCGAGATCAACCGGAACTTCCGTAACGAAGGGATGGACGCGACGCACAACCCCGAGTTCACCTCCATCGAGTTCTACTGGGCCTACAAAACCTACAAGGATCTCATCGCCCTGACCAAAGAGTATTTCGAGTACCTCTTCGACCACCTGAAACTGCCGACGCTGCTGCCCTACGGCGACATGGAGGTCGATTTCTCTAAATTTACCGAGATCCCACTCATCGAATCGCTGAGCCAGATCGGCGGCGTGCCGGAAAGCATCGTCCACGACAAAGAGAAGATGATCGACTACCTCAAAACACATAACATCGAGGTCAGTAACGCCCTGAACGTCGGCCAGCTCCAGGGCGAACTGTTCGACGCGTTCGTCGAGGACAAACTGATCAACCCGACCTTCATCACGATGTACCCGGTCGAGATCTCGCCGCTGGCGCGCCGCAACGACGAAAACCCTGCGCTGACCGACCGTTTCGAGCTCTTTATCGCCGGGCGCGAAATCGCCAACGCCTTCAGCGAACTCAACGACCCGATCGATCAACTCGGCCGTTTCGAAGGCCAGCTCGAAGCCAAAGAAGGCGGCGATGAGGAAGCCCACGAAATGGATGAAGACTTTGTCAAGGCGCTCAGCTACGGCATGGCGCCGACGGCCGGCCAGGGCATCGGCATCGACCGCCTCGTCATGCTGCTGACCAACGAACACTCCATCCGCGACGTGCTGCTGTTCCCCGCGATGAAACCGCTGCACGAGTCCGAAAAGACAAAAGAAGAGGATGATGTGACTGACAATGACGAGAACGTCAGATAAATACCGTATCTAAAAATAGGAGATAACCATGAGTTTTTTGCAAGAGTTTGACAACGAAATCTACAGCCTGTGTGAAAAGGAACTGGAGCGCCAGACCGACCACCTCGAGATGATCGCCTCCGAGAACTTCACCCTGCCCGCCGTGATGGAAGCGATGGGTTCCGTATTTACAAACAAATACGCCGAAGGCTATCCGGGCAAACGCTACTACGGCGGCTGCGAATACGCCGATGCCGTCGAACAGCTGGCCATCGACCGTGCCTGCGAACTCTTCGGGTGTACGTTCGCCAACGTCCAGCCGCACGCAGGTTCCCAGGCCAACGGCGCGGTCTACGCGGCGCTGATCAAGGCGGGCGACAAAATCCTCGGTATGGATCTCAGTCACGGCGGCCACCTGACCCACGGTGCCAAACCGAGTTTTTCGGGCAAGAACTACCAGAGCTTCACCTACGGCGTAGAGCTTGACGGTCGCATCAACTACGACCGCGTCCTGGACATCGCCCGCATCGTTCAGCCGAAGATCATCGTCTGCGGCGCTTCGGCCTATGCCCGCGAAATCGATTTCAAGAAATTCCGCGAGATCGCCGACGAAGTCGGAGCATTCCTTTTTGCCGACATCGCGCACATCGCCGGCCTTGTCGCCGCCGGTGAGCACCCGAGCCCGTTCCCGTACGCCGACGTCGTCACGACAACGACGCACAAAACCCTCGCCGGACCGCGCGGCGGCCTGATCATGACCAACGACGAAGAGATCGCCAAAAAAGTCAACTCCGCAATCTTCCCGGGTCTGCAGGGCGGGCCGCTCGTACACGTCATGGCCGCCAAGGCCGTCGGATTCAAATACAACCTTTCCGAAGAGTGGAAAGCGTACGCCAAACAGGTCAAAGCCAATGCCGCCGTCCTGGCCGACGTCATTATGAAGCGCGGCTACAAAGTCGTCAGCGACGGGACCGACAACCACCTTGTACTGGTGTCATTCCTCGACAGGGCTTTCAGCGGTAAAGACGCCGATGCTGCCCTCGGACGCGCCGGCATCACCGTCAACAAAAACACCGTTCCGGGCGAATTCCGCTCACCGTTCGTCACCTCCGGCATCCGCATCGGTTCTCCGGCTCTGACGTCACGCGGCATGAAAGAGAAAGAGTTCGAAATCATCGCGAACCGCATCTGCGATGTGCTTGACGATATCGAGAACGAAAGCAAACAAGCCGAGATCAAAGCAGAACTCAAGGAGCTGGCACAGCAGTTCGTCCTCTACTCTCAGCCGACGTATTGATGGACAAAGAGGCCCGCTTTTTCGAACGGATCGTCCGGACGCACTACTGGCAGAAGATGCCGGAGGTGGAAGAAACGATCCGGTTCGGGAACCGTACCTTCTTTTCAAAATACAAGCGCATCGACGCGCCCCTGAGCGACGCGCTCATCGAGCAGCACCGCGCCCGACAGCTGACGCTGGCACATGCCCTGGTCGATGACGACGGCAACGTCCCTTTTATCGTCATCGACTACAACGGCGATGCCCCGAAACATTTCCACCACCATGCGGGCAAAGTCCTCAAGACATTGGGGTATGATGATCTTGTTACCTTTCAGTCCAAAACCCCCAAGCATCTGCATCTGTATATCGCCTGCGACGGGACCGCTTTACAACACGCCGTTGAAATGGGTAAAATCATTTCCCAGAAACTGGAAGAGAAAATGAGCCGGCAATGGCGGGTTTTTCCTACCGATGCACTGCCCGATGCCTACAACATCATGAATCTTCCCTATACACTTTTCACCCAGAGTGGCCCAAAGGAGTTCTGAATGAACGACGAACACAACGAACTGAATGACATCATTCTAAAACGCAACGACAAAAGCAGTACCCGAAAAAAGATGCTGATCGGCGTCGGCACACTGGTCATCATTGCCATCGTCATCATCTTCGTTATGGGCCGGATGAGTGAATCGACCCCGGGTCAGCTGCCGCAGCCCGAACAGCTGACCCAACAGCCGCAGCCGATGCCCCCGGTGACGGCAACCGATGACGTGAATGCCGATGCGGCCACGGCCGATCCCGATGCGCAACAGCATCTTGACGAAGTCGTTGCGCGGGTAAAATCCGAGGCGGAAAAAGAACCGGTCCCGCTTGAACAGAGCGAGATCGTCGTGATCGAAGAGCCCTCCGATACGGCAGCCAAACCGGAAGAAACAGCTCCGGCAGCGGCACCGAAGAGCCGCGTCAGCGCCGAACCGGCCCCGGCAGCGAGTGCACCGATCCGGAAACCGGCACCTGCCCCTGTGGCAAAAGCCACTCAGCCTGCTTACGGAGATGTCTACATCCAGGTCGG
>JARROU010000136.1:0-4058 GCA_037383585.1 Campylobacterales bacterium
AGCGATGCGTTATCTTGCGCACTACCCCGAAGAACTGCAGGCTCAGGTGCGCCGCCTGATCGACAGCGACAAGCTCGGGGAGTTCCTACTCGAAAAGTACCCCTGCGCCCACACCCGCTCCACGGACCGGGCGCAGGGGTACTTTTCGAGTAGGAACTCCCCGAGCTTGTCGCTGTCGATCAGGCGGCGCACCTGAGCCTGCAGTTCTTCGGGGTAGTGCGCAAGATAACGCATCGCTTTCATACCGTTCCCTCCCGGTTTCGCTGGCGACATTGTAGCATCCCGCACCAGGACGGCAGGCGTGGTACAATACCCTCATGTGCGGAAGCGTGGGCTGCCGACGCCGTACGAAACCTGAATCGGGCGTGCAGATTGTGTGTCATGCGGAACAAAAGGGAGGTTTGTCCTATGTTTAAAAGAGCGATTGCGGCGCTGCTCCTGCTTTGGGCCGCTCTGGCATCTGCTTTCAGTATCAATGTGATCGTCCCGTATGAGGACGACACCGAAAAGCCTGAAAAGAAAGAGCAGCTGACCGGGGAGCAAAAACGCCAGAAAGCGCTTTTCGAGGAGCGTCTCAAACGGCGCGATGCAGAGCGGCTCGAGGCGAAAAAGGCGCAGGAGGAACTCATACGGCAGCGCGAAGTGCAAAAGCGTCAGGAAAAGACGGAACGCAGAGAGTAGAACCGTCCGCACCCTTACTTACTGTGCGGCACTCCGGGAAAAAGGTTCTTTTGAACCTCTCTCCCTCCGGCTCCCAAACGCCGGACCGGGCGATCAGCTTTCGGTGCGGTTGCGGCCGAGCTGCTTGGCGCGGTAGAGCTTCCGGTCCGCTTCCGCGATGAGGTGCCGGAAGTCGCTTTTGTCCGCGGGCGAATACTGCGCGATGCCGCAGCTGACACTTTTGGGGACGGTCTGGTCGATGCCGTTGATGCAGCTGTTCTCGAACGCGACCCGCATCTTGTCGATCAGCCGTACGGCTTCGGTCAGGCTCGTTCCCGGCAGCACGGCCAGGAATTCTTCTCCCCCGTACCGGAACAGCTTGTCGGTTTTGCGGGTCTGCCGCCGCAGGAGGTCCGCAAATGCCCGGATCACCGTGTCGCCGGTCTGGTGCCCGAACGTGTCGTTGATCTTTTTGAAGTGGTCCAGGTCGAACATTGCGACGCAGAAGGTGTCGCCGGTCAGGGTGTGCAGGTGGATCTCGCTTGCGATGATGTCTTCGAGGTAGCGGCGGTTGAGCAGGCCCGTCAGCGTATCTTTGGAGCTCTCCTCGATCAGCTCCTGCTGGGTGACGTTGAGGTTGAGTTCGCTGTAAAGGTACATGGACTGGCGCACGAGGATGATGTAGTCGATAAAGATCTTGTGGTAGTCCTTTTGCAAGATGGAGCGGTAGATGTTGTGGGTGGTCAGATGGATGTCCCGGTGGGTCGCTTCGATCGTCGTGCGCAGGGCGTCGTCGGGAAAGTAGCGGCGCGCCTCCTCGCCGACAATCCAGCGGCCGAAATCGCACTTGCGGCAGTCGAACTCGATGGAGGGGGTGGCGTTGAGCGTGCGGATGTCCTCGATGACGTGCAGAATCCAGTGGAGGTGGTCCTTGACGGCCCGGATGTCGATGTGCTGGTGCAGCTGCCGGTCAAGCGTATTCGTGTCTTTTTCGAGCATCCGCTCCAGGTAGCCGGCGGCGCTGGCGTTTTTGGCGTGCTCGATGTAGCCGTAGACCGCGTTGCGCAGTGCCCGGTCGTTGCCCAGGGTATTGGCTTCCTCGATGAGCAGGGTCTGCAGGAAGGAGAAGGACTGGCGGTACTCCACGTAGGGCAGTCCGTCGTCGTGGTGTTTGACGCCCAGGCGCTTGTAGCGTGCGAAAAAAGCCTCCTCGTCGTCGCTGACGGCATCGATGAAGTTTTGGCGCTGAAGCTGTTTGAGCCGTACCAGGTCGGCGTCTTTCAGAAAATCGCCGAGGTAGGGGTTTTTGGTGAGGACATCGTAGAATTTGTCGAACGCGCTGCTCAGGATACGTTCGAAGCGGGGGATGGAAGCCGTTGTCTGCACCGTGTCTTTTTTCTCCCATCTCATGCGGTTTGTATCTGTATGATAAATAAGAAGATCTTAAATTATAATATAAACTGTTTTTTTAAAATAAGTTGGCTCAGACACCCGGTATTTTGGGTACCGCGCCCAAGAGGATAGAATTCGAAGAAACATCTGACATGGAGGCAGCCATGAAAAACGAAACACGCATCCCGGTCGAGAAGTACGCCGTGATGAAGAAGCGCAGCATCTACCAGGTCCTCAAAATGATCAAGAACGAGGAGCTGAAATCGGTCGTCGAGGAGAAAGACGGCCGGAAGATCACCTACGTCGTCGTCGGAGAGGAGACGGAAGACAAAGCCGCCGAACCCGCGCCGGAGCCGCAGGCACCGGAGGCCGAGCCGGATGACAAAACGGCCTGTGAGACGCTCCGCAGAGAGCTGGACGCACTGCGTCGGGATTTCGAAGCGCTCAAAGAGAAGATCGAAACGGGCAGGGTGGTGTTATAAAAGCATGGCTGTGGGCGTGCCGAAAGGGTTCTCACACTATACTTTCTTCTATGGAAACCGGACACGACAAACCGAAATCATTCGCCGAGCTTCTGCGTAACAGCGAGGGGACCATCCTGATTCTGGGAATGGCGCTGTTTGTCGGCTATGTCGCGGTCCTCACCGCCGGCTGGCTCTTTTTCCCCCACTACTACAGCGCGTTCGCCGGGATCATGGTGAGCAATGCCGTTTTCGGGCGCCTGGTCGGGCTCGGGGTCGGTTTCGCCGCGGATATGGGCTTTTTCACCAATGTTTTTATCAATGTCTACGTCGAATCGACCCTGGTGCTGCTGTTCTATCCGCTTTTCATCCTGAGCTGGAACCGGCTGCTGAACTTTGAAACGCTCCGGCGCTGGTCCGAGCGGCTGCACGGCAATGCGGAGCGCTACCGCGGCAAGATCAACCGGTACGGCGTCATTGGGCTGTTCCTCTTCGTGTTGTTTCCGTTCTGGATGACGGGTCCGATCGTCGGGGCGATTATCGGCTACCTGATGGGATTGCGCCACCGCGTGACGCTGTCCATCGTCATCACGGGGACCTTTTTCGCGACGATCGTATGGGCATGGATGCTGAAGCACGTGCAGGATTGGGCCGAAACGATCGACGAACGCGCCCCATGGCTGATCGTATTCGCGATCGTCCTTCTCGTCCTGTTCGGCCTGATCATTCGAAGATTCCGCAGCAAGCCGATGTGACGCTCCCCCATCTTTCTTCCAGACCCGAAACGCTGCAGGCGGTCGACGCCGTTTGACTTCATGCGCTTGCGATCCGCGCAAATAATGAGAACCCCTTAGATCGAAAAAAACCACTCTCGTTGTCAGCAGATTAAAAAAACATCCATAAAAAATATATATTGTTTACATTTGTTTTATATAATGAATTTGGGTGTTATCCATTGGCGTGAACGGCCATCCGTTTCGGCGGATGCTTTTTTTAAAACCAAGCATCATTCAAGTTTCTGCAGGAGAGGATTATGAACGAAGAGCACTATTATATGTGTCCCAGCGCTGCGTTTACCCCGCACTCTTTGATGCTGGGCGTTTTGAACACGAACGGCGCCACGGACTTTTTAGACGGTCCGGTTCCCCTTACCGAGGACATGCTGCAGACGCTCCGTCACATGCATGACCCCGAGAAGCATTTCCGTTTTACCGCGCGGTGCCACAGCCGGGGATGCGTTCAGTGGTCGGACGGGAAATGTTCCGCCGCGTCCGCTCTGATGCGGAACGTTCCGGAGTTGCGAAGCCCTCACTTCGACGATTGCGGCATCACATCTTCGTGCAGATGGCGGGCACAGGAGGGGGAAGCCGTCTGCGGCTTCTGCAAATACATCGTGAGGGATGCATCGGTCTAAACTGCCGAACGTCAACGCTTCGACCTGCACAGTGCGGCCAAGCCGGCAACACCCCCATTGCCGGCTTTTCAGGAATCAGTACGTGCCGCCTTTCCCTTTTTTGGTAACATATAGTGTTATACAGAGTTAAT
>JARROU010000137.1:0-7762 GCA_037383585.1 Campylobacterales bacterium
AGCGACCTCGATACCCTTGCAGCGTCATCCCGCCACCCGGTCGCGGCGATCGGCGGGGTCCGTTTGGACGACCGTTTCGAACATGCCGCCATGCGGGTGATGGGGAGTGCACTGATCCAGGAGGCGGAATCATGGAAGTAAGCATCTATTCCATTGCGAAAAAAGAGCGCTCGCTGTACGATCCGTTATACAAAGAGCTTATAAAAATGAGTTCGCGCTTCGCAAAAATCAATGACGTCGAAATTTTCGGCAAAAACGTCACCAAAGCACACACTGTCGGAGAAGAGGCCGCAAAACAGGCATATACGGCGTCTCTGGAACCTTATTTAAACCGTGGATATTCGATTGCGTTGCATCCTGATGGAAAAATAATCGACAGTTTCGAATTCAGTAAGCTCCTAAGTGATAAAATATCGGTGCAATTTTATATCGGAGGGGCGTTCGGTTTCGAGGATGCGTTTCTGCGACGCTGCGACAAGGTGATCAGCCTTTCGCCGCTGACGATGAGCCACAAGATCGCCAAGGCGGTCCTGCTGGAACAGATCTATCGCGGATTTACGATTCTGAACAATCACCCCTACCACAAATAAGGAAACCCGTGCAAAACAGCGAACTGACATATTTCGAGGAGATTCTGCGCGCACGCAAAGAACAGATCGAAAAGAACATTACCGGTGTGGAAGCAGAACTGAACGGACTGAGTGACGTTGAAATGAACGATGAGGGCGATTATGCCGCCATCAGCAACGAGAATATGGTCGATACCGCGATCGGGACCCAGCAGGGGACCGAACTGCTCGAGATCGAGCTGGCACTCGGCAAGATCGTTGAAGGAACGTACGGTGTCTGCGAGATGTGCGAAGAGAAGATCGGCTTTGCCCGCCTCAAAGTCAAGCCGCATGCACGATTTTGTATTGACTGCCGGGAGATTGCAGAGAAGAATAACAACAAATAAGGGAACCGCATGTATATTAAACGCTACAGTATCGCCGCGCTGCTGCTGATCTTCGCGATCGGCTGGTTCGTGTACGGATTTGTCTCACAGGAGAGCATGCATCTCTCCCTTATGGGGATTATGCTGCCGTCACTTCCGGTCGCGGTCTGGGTCGCCCTGTCGATGCTGCTGCTCTATGCTGCTACCGTCTTCCACATGTTCTTCTACTCCGTGGTCGGGACGATCCGCCTGCGGAAGTTCGAGAAGGATTATTCGCACCTGCTCGACGCGGTGGCCGATGCCTTTTTGCAAAAAGAGGAGCGCCGGCACGAGTTCAGAACCGAGCGCTACGCCCTGATGGGCGAAATCGCCGACCATTCGACCATGCTGCCGGACGCCAAGCTCGCCGAGATCGATCATCCGAAACTCTCCGCCGTCATTCAGGCGATCCTGACGATCGAAAACGGCGAAAGTGCGGATCTCAAACGCTTCAACCTCCCGTCCGATAACCCGCTGGTGCGCCAGAACCAGGTGAACCTGCTTACCGAAGGGAAGCTTGAAGCCGAAACGGTCCTCTCCAAGCCCGAACGCTACGATGCCCGTCTGCATGCGATGGCGTTTGAACAGCTCAGCGTCTACGCCCCGCTGCATCTGCTGGAAAAATACCGCGAGCAGATGACCTTTACGGCACTGCTTGCCATCGTCAACCGGATCAACGCCGAGGAGAACACCCTCTCCGTACCCAACACGACGGTCGTCGACTTTGTCAGCCGGATCGAGGGGTTGAATTCGCTCGATTACCTCTACATCGCGGTCAGTATGGGCGAACACATGCTGCCCGAACAGCGCATCGCCGTGTTCGAACTGCTTTCCGACGCCGATGAAAAGGCGCTTGACGGCTACCTTTTCACCCTGTTCGACCTGGAAATGGTCGACAAGGCGAAAGAACTGCTCGATATGAACGCGGAAAAAGAGTACCCGCTCTTCAAAGCCTATGCGGACCTCAAAGGGTGCAACAAGCATTACGACATCAAGCTCTTCGCGAACATGATGCTGCAGAACTACACTCCGAAGGCCTGAAGCGACTCCTCCCTCCTGAAAGCCCCTTATCAGGGGCCATTCTCTTTTTTCGGTAAAATACGCGTATGATTTTAAAAGACACACTCGATTTTTCCAGACCGCTGTACGTGCTCGCACCGCTCGCGGGCTATACGGACCTGCCGTTTCGCAGCGTGGTCAAGAAGTTCGGCGCGGACCTGACGGTCAGCGAGATGCTCAGCTCCAATGCGCTCGCGTACGGATCAAGCAAAACGCTGAAAAACGGAGATCGTCCGCCGCGCCGTCGAAGTGCTCAATGATCAGGACGACATCGACATCATCGACCTCAACTGCGGCTGCCCGGTACCCAAGGTCGTCAGCCACGGCTCGGGCAGTTCGCTGCTCAAGGACCTGCCGAAAATGGGGCGCATCATCGAGACGATCAAAACGACGTCGAACAAGCCGATCACCAGCGTCAAGATCCGCCTGGGCTTTGAGGAAAAGAACCACGTCGAGATCGCGAAGCTCGTCGAAGCGAGCGGGGCGGATTTTCTCGCCGTGCACGGCCGGACCCGGGCGGGCAAGTTCAAGGCGGAGGTCGATTACGACGCCATCGCCGAGATCAAACAGACGGTCTCCATCCCGGTCATCGCCAACGGGGACATCGACAGCTACGAGAAGGCGCAGTGGGTGCTCGAGCACACCAAAGCCGACGGCGTCATGATCGGCCGCGGCGCCGTCGGGGCGCCGTGGATCTTCCATCAGCTCAAAACCGGCAGCGCGACGGTCGAGCCGATGGTCCGCTACGAGATCATCATGGAACATTTTGATCGCATGGTCGAATTCTACGGGCCGCGCGGCGTCCCGATGTTCCGAAAGCACATTCACACCTATTCCAAGGGGTACGCGGGGGCATCCGCGCTGCGCAACGACGTCAACCGCATCGACGACGTGAGCGCGTTTCGCGCCGTGATCGACGCTTTTTTCAAAGAGAGCCGTTACGTGGGCGAAGAGACGGACGTGGCGCAGATCGCCTGCGCCTACGCGTAAGGGCAGTGCCTGTTTGGCCCCTTTTAACACTTCGCTAACACTTCATTGATACACTCTTCTTATACATAATAGGAGAGGAATATGCGTATTTTGATGCTGGAAGACGATCCCGTCTTGGCCGGGCTTGTCGGAAGCTACCTTTCCCGTCACTTTACAATCGACATCGTTTCCGAACTCCGTGAGGCTTTGGACTACCTCGAGCGTTACCGGTATGCGGTCGTGTTGCTGGACCGCAACATCAACGGCGTCGACGTCGGCATGTCACTGATCGAGCAGGTCAAACAGCGCCACGGCGACACCGGAGTGATCGTCGTCAGCGCCTACGATTCGATTGCCGACAAGATCGCCGGCCTCAACCTCGGGGCGGACGACTATCTGGACAAACCCTTTGACAATGCGGAACTGCTCGCACGCATCCATGCGCTGGCCCGGCGCCATCAGGCGCTGCCCAGCGTCGAGATTGATAGCCTGGTCTGCGACACCATCGCCAAAACGCTCCGGCACGGCGAAACGGAGATCACGCTCAGCCGAAAAGAGAGCGATCTGTTCTTCTACCTTCTGAGCCGGCAGGGACAGATCGTTCCCAAGGACGAACTGCTCGATGCACTCTATGTCAATCCGCAGAATATCTCGTCCAATACGATCGACGTGACGATCAAGAACATCCGTAAGAAATTGCCCGAGGGGATCATCAAGACGGTCAAGACCCGGGGATACACCATTGAAAAAGCCTAAAAGCCTGCAGCGGTCGCTAAAGAGCTGGAGAACAGCCTGCGCAATTCACTTAGAGTCCTTTCCGAGGATGTCGTGCGGCATGGTCTCTATACGAAAGACGCCAATGAGATCAAAGACAGCTTTCATTTGCTCGAAGCGTATCACAGTGCCCCGTTCGTGACGCTTTTCGATGATCTCAGCTTTTCAATATCAGGGACGCTGCCGGAAACGAAAGGCATCGGCGTGACGTCGACGCTGCCTGACGGCCGATACCTGCAGGTGCATTCCAGTTCTGGACGGATCTCGGAAAAAACGATCGATCTTGCGCTGAGACTGTTGATGGTTTTCGGTGTGATCTTGCTGCTGTTCGTCCTGGCCTTTTCCCTCTATCTCAATCGTCTTTTCTATCCGCTGCGCTGTCTGGTCCGTTTTTGCCGCGCTTCGGATCACGACGAGAAGAGCGTACCGCCGTGCAGCGGATCGGCGGAGGTCAACGAACTCAAAAACGCGATCGTCGCGCTGCTCAAGGCCAACCAGTCGCTCTGCCGCGAAAAACAGAACATCTTCAAAGAGGCCGCGCACGAGATCAAAGCTCCGATCGCCGTTTTGAAAGCGCGGCTTGCGCTCTTCGCGCAGGATGCGGGGTTCGGCAAGACGCGTTTCGTGGCCGAGAGCGAAGCCGACATCGCCACGATCAGCAGCAAGCTCAAAGAGCTTATTTTCCTCAAAGAGATCGAGTGGGACATGCAGCAGGGAAGGGAAGCGGTCCCGATGCAGGCGCAGTGCGCCCTGATGCAGCAGGCGTTTTCGCCGATCCTGGAGAAGAAGGGACTGACGATGCGCTCGAATTTCGAGGAGGATTTTACGCTCTATACGCACAAGGCGGCCATGCAGAAAGTGATGCAGGCGGTCTTCGAGAATATTTTCATGCATACGAAGAACCGTTCCGTCATCCGGACCACCGTCGATTCGAAGCGCCGTCGTCTCGAGATCGTCAACGAGGTCGGCACCAAGAGCGATGAAACCCTCTTCAGTTCGCACATCGGCTCGAAAATGATCGACCGGCTCTCAGGCAAGCTCGGCTACCGTTATGAAACGCTCCAAAACGACGGCCTCTTTACAACGGTAATTACCTTCGGTACCGAAGAAGAGGGATGTGCGTTTCCGTGACCTCAGATAACATTGCGGATCCGAATCTGAAAAAATCATGAAAAAATCTTATAAATGAAGTCATGTTTTTTTCATCGGAAACCATTAGACTGCTCTCCGTAATCGTGAAAACACGAAAAAGGAGATGAGATGAAAATCTACAAAAGACTGCTCGGTTCGGCGGCACTCAGCGCACTGCTGACAATGGGAATGGTCGGCTGCGGTTCGAGCAGTGACGGCAACAACGTGTCGACGGCGTCGGAAGTCACGGAAAAGGTCGTGACGCCTTACCAGCGCATCGCCGTCATCCCGGGGACCTGGGACGACGTTGCATCGGTCGCCGACCAGATTGCGCAGTACGTCGTCGATACGGACGAGAGTACGGAGCTGGGCTACCCGACGAACTGGGTGGTCGCCGGGGCCAACCCGGGCAAGGGGGAAACGTACGAGCTTGATGATCTGCTGCCGATCCCGGCCGTCGGCGGCAAAAGCCGCGTGATCGAGTTCTGCAACAGCGCCTACGCCAAAATGGCGATGGGGACGGGCCGCTTCCACGGTTCGGCGCTGCCGTGCGAGGTTTCCGTGCACAGCGACGGGGAAAACATCTACATCGATATGCTCGACGCCGATGCGATCTTCTCGATCTTCTTTACGGACATCGCAGATCCGGAAGGCAGCTTGGAACAGGTCGCCTCGAACGTCAAAGCGGAGATCCGCGGAATGGTCCTGGCGTCCATCGCGGACAAGAGCCCGGCGGAATCGACCCTGCAGATGGGTCCGGTATTCGACGCCGACGGCATGGAAGCGGTCTCGTTCACCAGCCCATACATCGTCTACAAGTACAAGCGGACGGACGACGGCACATTTGTGCCGGGCGATGATGCCACCCTGGCTTCGGAGATCATCGCAAAACTGGGTACGGCGACGGCCACGGCCGATACGTACGTCCCGGGCCTCTCGTCCGGATCGGCCTGGCGCAGCGGCCGTCCCGAACCGCTTCCGATCCCGGGCGTGCAGGTCGTAGAGGCGTGCTCGCCGAAATACGCGACCAAAGCGACGAAACTCGGCAGCGAATACATCACGGCGCTGCCGTGCGAGATCACGGCCTATATCGACGAAACCGACGAGTCGAACAAGACGATGGCCATCAGCTTCCTTAACCCTAACTTCATGTTCGGGACGATGTTCAAAGGGGCCGTGGAACAGGCCTATGCGGACGGTACCATCACGAAAGAGGAGGTGGTCGAATACAGTACGCTGGCCGAAGTCGTCTTCGGCGACCTGCGCCTGATCGTCGACAGCGCGGTTCAGGACAGCTCGCTCGGACTCGAGATCCAGTAAGTCCCCATGCCCCGGGGCGGCCGGCCCCGGCTTCATTCAAAATTCAACATTTCATATCCCCCGTTTTCATAACCCCCTCTTTACCGCCGCTTCAGTATAATCGCGGGATTTTAAACGATACAAACGACTCAAAGAGAATATATGACAGAAATCATCGAACTTATTTTTCTGGGAATGGGCGTCGGCGCGCTTTCGGGCTTTTTCGGCATCGGCGGCGGGACGATCCTTGTTCCCGCGCTGCTGTTCATCGGCTACGGCATGAAAGAGGCCGTCGGCATCTCCGTCGTGCAGATGGTCTTCAGTTCCATCTACGGCAGCTACCTGAACCTGAAAAAAGGGACGCTGGACGTCAAAATGGTGCTTGCCATCGGCGCGGGCGGATTCGTCGGGGCGCTGCTGAGCAACTTCATCGTCACGGCACTCTCGTCGCGGACGCTGGAATGGATCTTTATGGGCTTCGTCCTTTTCGCGCTGGGGCGGCTCTTTTTCAAGACGGGCGACCACACGGGCGAAGTCAAAAAAGCGCACCCGGCGCTGCTGTTTCTGATCGGCGTACTGCTGGGGGCCTTCTCCATCTCCATCGGGGTGGGGGGATCGATCCTGCTCGTGCCGATCCTGGCCGGCTTCCTGCACGTTCCGCTGAAAAACGCGATCTCCGCCGGACTCTTTTTCGTCGTCTTCTCGTCGATTTCCGGCCTGATCAGCCTCTCGGCGGGCGGCTACGTCGACTACTACCACGGCATCATCATCGGGATCGCCTCGATGGTCGGGGTGTTCGGCGGGATCTGGCTCAAGCACGTCGTGCCTGTCGCGCAGCATAAAATGCTCATGATCGCCTTCTACCTGGTGGTGATCAGCTATTTCTTCTACAGACTGGTGGTGCAACATGGATAACAAAATTACGATCACGGGGGCGCGGGAGAACAACCTCAAAGACATCTCGCTGGAGATTCCGAAAAACAAGCTGATCGTCTGTACGGGCCTCAGCGGCTCGGGCAAATCGACCCTGGCCTTCGATACCCTCTACGCGGAGGGGCAGCGCCGCTACATCGAGAGCCTCTCGTCCTACGCACGGCAGTTCCTCGACCGCATCGGCAAACCCGACGTCGACAAGATCGACGGGCTTACCCCCGCGATCGCCATCGACCAGAAGACGACGTCGAAGAACCCGCGCTCGACGGTCGGGACGATTACGGAGATCTACGACTACCTGCGGCTGCTCTTTGCGCGCATCGGGGTGCAGCACTGCCACCTCTGCGGCAAGGAGATCTCTCAGATGTCCGCCGCCGACATCATCGCGCAGGTTCAGAAGCTGCCCGAGGGCGCCAAGGCCGTTATCCTGGCCCCGCTGATCCGCGAAAAGAAGGGGAGCTTCGCCGACCTGATCGAGTCCCTGCGCCATAAAGGGTATGTGCGCGCGATGATCGACGGGGTCATGGTGCGCCTGGACGAGGAGATCGAGCTCTCCAAGACGAAGAAGCACACCATCAAGGTCGTCATCGACCGCGTCGTCATCAAAGAGGAGAACAGGGACCG
>JARROU010000138.1:0-3848 GCA_037383585.1 Campylobacterales bacterium
CGAGACGCCGTGCAACCCGATGCCGAGGCCGAGTTCGCGGAAGGCCAGGCGGTACGCCGCCGGGTAACGCAGCGCGTCGCTCTGCGCATAGCGTTCCGTCCCCTCATGTGCGGCCTCGAGCAGCGCGCGGAGCAGTCCGCGCAGCGGCAGGCCGGCCCGGGCCAGCAGCTGCGTCACCCGCGCCGAATCGGCAAGCAGGCCGCCCAGCCCCAGGGGGTCTTCCGTGGCCAGCGGCATCGCTTCGGCCATGGTCCCGGCCGCTTCGAGCTCCTCCCCCATCCCCGCATCGTCGCCCAGCTCCCGGGCGGTGACGGAGAGCTGCAGGTAGGTCACATAGGCATCGAGCGCGTCGTGCTGCCCCATCGAAGGCACGAGCGCCCTTGAGAGGTCGGTGCTCATCTTCCAGTACATCCGCTGCGAGCCGTCGGGCGCCGTGTAGGTGAAGGCGCGGTGCGCGCTCTTGGCCAGCTCGACGGCCCAGCGGCTGTACTTCACCTCCCCGCTGACGGCGGCCATCTGGTCGAGCGCATGCATCCACTTCGTCAGATAGTGGAAATACTGCCCGTCGCGGTCCCACTCTTTCTGTTCATCGTAGGGCTCGTCCCCACGGCGTTCGGGCAGGGCTTTGCCGATGCGCAGCCCGCCGACCGTCGGGTAGGAAGCCGCGTCCGCCTCGCCAAGACCGCTCAGCGCCCCGCTGCGTTCGTCGTCCTCCCTGAAAGAGCCCAGTTCCCGGTGCACGGCGTCGATCAGCGTGCGGGCCAGCTCGAGATAGCGCCGCTCCCTGCCGCGCTCGTAGAGGCTGAGATAGTTGCAGACGGCGAAGGCGTCCGTCCAGAGGTAGCGGCGCTGCCCCGTGCCGCCCTCCAGGCCGGTTCTGCGGGCAAAAGCGTCCATAATCTCCCGGGCGTGCTTCACGCGCGTTTCATGGTTTATCATCATCGGTTTTGTCTCTTGAAAGGGGTTTGGCGCGAAAGCCGGCCCGGCGTGCCGCCGGGAATCACCCGCCCGGGCCCACCGGCCCGCCGACCTCATCGTCGCCGTAATAGCTGTGCGTCCCGTCGCAGAACGGGAGGTTCTTCGAGGACTTGCAGCGGCACAGCAGGTAGGCCTTGCTCTTTTCGACCGTGAACTTCAGCGGCTTGCATTCCGTCCCCTTGTGGCTGCCGTCGCAAAAGACCCCTTCTTCGGCCCGGCCGCAGGTACAGTAGAGGTAGGTTTTGCCCGCTTCGAGCTCCACCCCTTTGGGTTTGTTGAAAAACACGATCGCATCTTTGCACATGCCGGACTCCTTGTTCTGCCGACGGGGCTGCCGTCGGTACGGGATTCGCATCTAGACATATCATAACCCACCGCACTCGCCATGTCAAGCCGGCCGCACTGCCGCCGGCGTTATAAAGTGTGGCTATAATTCCTCTATGACAGATTTTCTTTACCCGCCCACGGTCCGCTGCGCCAACGGCGAGATGCGCCGCGTCGGTTTCGAACTGGAATATTCCGGCCCCAGGCTGGACGTCTGCGCACGCATCGTCGCCGACATCACCGGCGGAAGCATCGAAGAGGTCAACCCGTGGTATTTCACCGTCGGCGGGACGCAATGGGGCGATTTTTCGCTGACGCTCGATTACCAGTTCCTGATCCGTTCGGGCCTGAAGGAGTGGCTGCATGATGCGGGATTCGACGGGGCGATGGAACAAGACGAGATCGAGGCGCTCGAGTATTTCATCGGCTCGTTTTCGGCCTCGCTGGTGCCCTACGAGCTCACGACGCCCCCGCTTCCGCTGGACGAAATGGATCTGATCGAAACCCTGAAAAACGCCCTGCGCGACGCCGGTGCGCTTGGGACCGCGGCCAACCCGCTGTATGTTTTCGGTTTCCACATCAACCCGGAGATCCCGCGCACGGACGTGCAGACCGTTCTGGCCTACCTGCGCGCCTACCTGCTGCTCTATGACCTGCTGGCCGAAGAGATCCGGCCGGTCTTCACCCGCCGGCTCTCCTTTTACATCGACCCCTTCCCGTCCGATTACGTCCGGCACGTGCTGCACCCGGCCTACCGCGAAAAGATCAATCCCCGCCCGACGTTCCATTTCCGCATGCCCAACTCCCGCGTCGACGAGCCGGCATGGCACACCAGCGACCCCTGGAACAGCTGGGTGCTGGTCGAACGGCTCGCCAACGACGCCGAGACGCTTTTATCGCTCTCATACGAACGCTACCGTATGATGCGCTCTTTGTTTTACCGCTTCAAGAAAAAACACTGGATAAAAAGGATACGCCGATGGGCCGAAACATCCGCATAGCCGTCACAGGGGGCACCCGGGGAAGCCGGACGGCCTGGTACTTTTCGCGCTTTCTGCTGGGAAGCCACGGGGCGAAAGCCACCTTCTACCACCCCGCTTCCGAGCGGGTGGATACGACCTTTGACGGCCTGCTGATCACCGGGGGAAGCGACATCGACCCGGACACCTACGGCGGCGACGGCCACCCTTCGATCGAAAAGACGGACCCGCAGCGCGACGCGATGGAGCTCCGACTGATCGAACACGCCCACGAGCAACGGCTTCCCATCATGGGCATCTGCCGCGGCATGCAGCTGATCAACCTCTATTTCGGCGGCACGCTGCACCCGCACATCCACGATTTCGAGCTCGAAACCGCGCATCCGCACACCCCGCTGCCGCTCAAGGAGGTCACGATCGACGGCGAGACCCGCCTGCACGACATCCTGGGCCAGCCCTCGCTGCGCGTCAACGCCCTGCACCACCAGGCGGTCGACCAACCCGGCAAGGGGATGCGCGTCGCCGCGCACGACGCCAACAAGATCGTCCAGGCCATCGAGCACACGGAACTGCCGTTCGTCATGGGGCTGCAGTGGCACCCGGAGTTCATGCCCTACGCCTGGCACAGCCGGAAACTCTTCGCGGCCCTGATCCACGCGGCGAAGGAACAGAAAGAACGGCGCTAGAGGCCCGTCTCTTCGACGGCTTTTCTTCCCGCCTCGATGAGCATTTTCGCCTTGTGGAAATCGAAGGTGCTGCAGATGTTTTTGGGCAGTTCGACCGTGACGTCGGGCGGATAGCCGCCGATACGGTACTGCGTCAGGCTGCGCTGCATGGTGTCGAAGCTCTGGTCGAGGATGGAGAAGATGTGCACCTGCTCCTGGCGCTTGAGGTGTTCCTTGATCGCGCTTTTCGCTTTGGAGGCCAGCCGCTCCACGAGCGAATCGTAGCGCTCGGCGACGGCAGGCTCGTCCTGTTCGACGTCCGGGCCGTAGAGGTTGACGGCCACGGTCAGGTCGCTGCGGTCGGACATGGTCGGCGCCACGGGCAGCGGGTTGAGCACGCCGCCGTCGACGAGCAGCATGCCGTCGAGCTCCACCGGCGTAAAGACGGAAGGGATCGCGACGGAGGCGCGGATCGCGCTCAGAAGATCCCCCTCCTGGAACCACACCTCCTTGCCGCGGTTGAGGTCGGACGCGACGGCGGTGAACCGCAGCGGCAGCTCCTCGATCTTCTGCGACCCCACCAGCTCGTCGAGGCGCTCGAACACCTTGGTCCCGCTCATCAGCCCCTTTTTGTCCCAGGCGAGGTCGAGCAACCCGGCGACGTCGAGGGGTTCGAGCCCCAGCACCCATTCCTTGTATGCGTCCAGCTTCCCGCAGGCGTACAGCCCGCCCACGAGCGCCCCCATCGAAGCGCCGCTGATGGAGACGATCTCGTACCCCTTCTCTTCCAGCGCCTCGATCACCCCGATATGCGCGTACCCCCGCGCCCCGCCGCTTCCGAGTACCAGTGTTTTTTCTTGAAGCGGTAAAACAAAGAGCGCATCATACGGTAGCGTTCGTA
>JARROU010000138.1:3866-7897 GCA_037383585.1 Campylobacterales bacterium
ATGCTGCAACTTCCCTTTTGAGAATGACATAAGTATACACATTGATGTCACCGATGCATAGATTGTTTTCTTCTTTAATAGATGTTCGTCACCCAATACATAGGACATAATGTCCTTTTATCACCCATTTCGCATGATATCCGGACATTTTGTCCGATTATCAAAATATATAGGACATTGAAACGGTAACGATTCTTAAGATAAACAGCGCAAAATTACCAAAAATACCTCATTATGTTAGTAGTCGATGGATTCTTTTTGTTAATCGGACAAAAATAATGTCCGAATATCTATTGAGATTATGTCCAAAAGGGACATTATGGGAATGAATAAATAGTTAGATTGCAAGGAGATACCCCATGAAACAACTTTTACTTGTATTGCTTTTCTTTGCCGGTACCCTGCTGGCAGACAATACTCCAAAATGCCAGGAATTCAACACGACGCAACTGAAGGAATATGAAGGCTGTCTGCAAAAGTTTGCTGAACAGGGTGATTTCTCCGCAACGAAGCAACTGGCGAATTTTTACTACGCTGGGCCACAATCGTACAAAAATTACAAAAAAGCGGTCGAATGGTACATGAAAGTCGAAGCCCAAGATGCCAAGTCGCAATATACGATCGGGCAAATATACACTTTTGGCGGCTATGGAATCGAAAAAGACTACAAGCAGGCAGCGTACTGGTATGAAAAATCCATGAGCAACGGCAACCTTGGCGGCATGGTGAACATGGCTTATTTCTATGTGCAGGGATGGGGCGTCGAACAAGATTGCAAAAAGTCGTTGGAGCTGTATCGGCAGGCGGCAGGAAAAAACTTCTGGCCGGCACAAGACTCTCTTGGGCATCTGTATTTTGAAGGCAAGTGTGTGACAAAAGACATTGAAAAAGCCAAATACTGGATTAGGAAAGGTCTTCTTAATGGCAATACCAACACCTGGTTCTGGCATAAGCAAAACTGGGGACCCATTGAGTAAATCTAACAAATCAGAGGAGACCAATCAAAAACCCGCGAGCGGCTTTTTGATTGCTCATTTTAAACGTTACCCTTTTCAACCCCCTCTTAGAACCGCCGCCCTATAATGCAGGCACCATGAAACGCTACAAAAAACGATTCATCGTCCAAAAAGAGGACATCGACCGGAACGGCCATGTCGGGAATATCCGCTACCTGGAGTGGTTCCTCGAAGCCGCAGCGGAACACTCCGAGAAGCTCGGTTTTGGATTCGAAGCACTCAGGGCCATGCACCGTACCTGGGTGGCCAAAGAGCACCGCATCGCCTACAAGCACAGCGCTCTCGAAGGGGACGAACTGGAGCTGGAGACGTGGTTGGAGAGTGTCAAATCGGTCCGGGGAGTCCGGAAGTATGTCCTGCGCAATGCAGCCGACGGCAGATTGGTCTGCGAGGGGGAGACGACATGGGTCTTCGTCGAGCTGGACACCTACCGCCCCAAACGGATTCCCGAGGAGCTGATGCACGCCTATAAAGGCAAGGAGCGGCAGAACTAAAAGGCCAATGGCCAACAAGCCTCCGAACACCAATATGAACACCGCACACGGACTGCATATTGGTCTGTTTAACCGCGAATGCGCTCCCTACTCGTACCTCAGCGCATCGATCGGGTTCATGTTCGCCGCCTTGCGCGCCGGGATGATCCCGAAGACGATGCCGATGAGCATCGAGAACAGCAGCGCAATCACCGTGATGGCCGGGTCGATGATCAGGGTGATGTCCATCGCCTTGGAGACGCCGAGCGTGATCCCGATGCCCGCGAGCACCCCGAAGATGCCGCCCAGCCCCGAGAGCACGATGGCCTCGATGAGAAACTGCACGAGGATGTCCTGCGCCATCGCCCCGACGGCCATGCGGATGCCGATCTCGCGGGTGCGCTCGGTCACCGAGACGAGCATGATGTTCATGATGCCGATCCCGCCGACGACGAGTGAAATCGCGGCGACGGCGCCGAGCATCACCGTCAGCATCGAGGTGATCTGCGTCAGCGTGTCGAGCAGCGCGGTCATGCTGCCCACCCGGAAGTTGTCCGGCTCGCCGTCTTTGAGATTGCGGCTCTCGCGCAGCACCTGGCCGATCTGCTGCTGCGCCGCCTCCAGCGGGTAGTTCTCCCTGACGGAGACGAGGATCGTCGGGACGTCCTGGTTGCCGCTGATGCGGCGCTGGAACATCCGGATCGGCACGAGGATCAGGTCGTCCTGGTCCATGCCGAAGGCGTTGGCCCCCTTGGCCTCAAGGGTCCCGATGACCGAACACGAAAAGTTCTTCAGCCGGACCTTTTTGCCCACGGGCGAATCGCCGCCGGGGAAAAGCTCCTTGACGACCGTCTGCCCCAGGATGCAGACACTCTGCCCGCCGCGCAGGGCGCTCTCGCTGAAGCGTTCGCCTTCGGCCAGCTCCCAGTTCTGCACGTCGAAATAGCCGTTCTCGACCCCGCGGACGCTGGTGCGGTAGCTGCGCTCCTTGTACAGCGCGTTCAGGCTCATCGAGGCCATCGGCGTGACCGCTTCGAGGGTGTAGATGGACCGCTGCAGCACCCGGACGTCCTTCATATCGAACGGGATGCTCGTCCCCGACATGCCCGGATGCCCCCGTTCCTGCCCCGGCATGACGAACAGGGTGTTGCTGCCGAGCTTCCCGACGCTTTCGGTGATGGAGCGGCTCGCCCCCTGCCCGATGTTGACCATCGCGATGACCGACGCGATCCCGATGACGATCCCGATCGCCGTCAGCAGCGAACGCATCAGGTTGCGCCGGATCTCGCGGACGGCCTGCACAAACGCGTTAAGAAACACGGCGATCGTCCTGTTCGATCCGGCCGTCGCGCAGCACGATGGTGCGCGAGGCGTACGCGGCGATCTCCGCTTCGTGGGTGACCATGATGACCGTGATGCCCGCGCGGTTGAAGCCCCGGATCAGCTGCATGATCTCGTGGCCGCGCGGCGTGTCGAGGTTCCCGGTGGGCTCGTCGGCGATGAGCACCTGCGGCTGCGTCACGATGGCGCGGGCGATGGCGACGCGCTGCTGCTGCCCGCCGGAGAGCCGGCCCGGGTCGTAGCCGGTGCGCTCGGAAAGCCCGACGCTCTCCAGCGCCTCCAGCGCGCGTTTGCGCCGCTGCGCCGCCGGGACGCCCTGGTAGATCAACGGCATCTCCACGTTCTCCAGCGCCGAGGTGCGCTTGAGCAGGTTGAACCCCTGGAACACGAAGCCCAGGACGTAGCGGCGGAACAGGGCGCGCTGATCCGGCGACAGCGTCCCCAGGTCCGTGTTCTCGAAACGGTAGCGGCCGCCGCTGGGCACGTCCAGCGCCCCCAGGAGATTGAGCAGGGTCGACTTCCCGCTGCCGCTGGGCCCCATGATGGCGACGAACTCCCCCTGTTCGATGTGCAGATCGAGCGGGTGCAGGACATGGGTCGCGGCTTCGCCGCTGCCGTAGGTCTTGGTGATCTGCTCCAGCGAGATCACGGCCGCTTCTCCTGGGCCACGATCAGCGCGTCCCCCTCTTTCAGGGTCTGCGCATCGACGGCGCTGACGTTGGTGTTGCTGCCGAGTACGTCCACATAGAGCTTTTCGGCCGTTTCGCCCTCCAGCTTCCAGACGTGGGGTTTGGGATCGTACTGGGTGTCGTCATTGGAGTGAAACGCAAAGAGCTTCGTCTCCCGGGGCTTCGCGGGCAGGTAGAGCAGCGCCGCGCGCGGCACGATCAGCACGTCCCGGTAGTGCTTGACGGTGATGTCCGCGTCGGCGCTCATCCCGGGGCGCAGCCTCAGGTCGCCGTTGTCGACGTCGAGCACCGCGATGTAGGTCACGACCCCCTCTTCGATCTCGGAATTGACCCGCACCATCCGGATGCTGCCGCCAAAGACGGCGTCGGGGTAGGCGTCGACGGTAAAGGCGGCGGGCTGCCCCGGCTTCACCTTGGCGATGTCCGCCTCGTCGATGCTCACCTGCAGCTCCATCTTCCGCAGGTCCTTCGCGATCGTAAAGAGCACCGGCGTCTGGAACGACGCCGCGACG
>JARROU010000139.1:0-3927 GCA_037383585.1 Campylobacterales bacterium
CGCCGAACATCACGAAAAATAGCTTCGGCGCGTTCGCCGGAGCATCGGTCCTGATCGTGGAGGACAACCTGATCAATCAGAAGGTGCTGCTGAGCCTGTTCAACGGCAGCGGCATCAAGGTCACGGTCGCCAACGACGGCGTCGAGGCGCTCGATGCGGTCGAGAACCCGAAAAACCGTTTCGACCTGGTCCTGATGGACATCAACATGCCGGTCATGGACGGGTACGAAGCGACCCGGCATATCCGTTCGGATGCGAAGTACGACGATCTGCCGATCGTGTCGCTCACGGGCCTGGGACTGCCGGAGGAAATCTCGAAGATGTACGCACTGGGTATGAACGCCCACCTGACCAAACCGGTGCAGGTCGGCCGTCTCTACACCGTCTTCAGCCGTTTCATCAAGACGGTCTCACCGCAGGTCCAGGCGGCGAAATCGACGGTCAAGGAGACCCCGTTCGTCAATACGGAGGTCCTGGCCGCCAAAGACGGCCTGATGCGCGCCAGCGGGGATGCGGAGCTCTACAGCGAGATCCTCGAGGAATTCGCCAAGCTCTACTCCAGCGCGGACCAGTCGCTGGAAATGTTCATAAAGACGGGCAATTTCGACGGCGCCAAACAACTGGCGCACGACATCAAGGGCGTCAGTGCCAATATCGGTGCGAACCACATGGCGCAGGTCTGCGAGGCCCTGAACGTCGGATTGTCGAGAAACATCGAGAACAGCCGGATCATCGCTTTGAAAAGCGAATTCGACAAGCATCTGCACGATGTGCTCAAAGAGGTCCGAAAATATCTGCCGTAACGGCGGATTTAGCAATCATACTCTACAATTACCGCATGAGAATCGACAAATTTTTGAATGCGGTCAACATCACGAAACGGCGCACCGTCGCGCAGGACATGCTCGCCAGCGGGGTCGTCGGCATCAACGGCCAGACGGTGAAGGCGAGCAAGAACGTCGCCGTCGGCGATGTTGTCTCCATCGCCTACCTCAAGGGGGAAAAGCGCTACGAGGTGCTGCAGATCCCGACCACGAAATCCACTCCGAAATCGAAACAAGACGAGTACGTAAAGGAACTCCATTGAACTACAGCGAAGCCATAGAGGCCTTTGAACGGCTGTTCCGCCATGAAATGGACGATGCGCAGATGCGTGACTTCCTGCTCTCCATGACGCTGGACGAATCGACCCCGGTCGAAGCGATCGCGGCCGCGGCATCGGTGATGCGCCGCCACCTGGTCCCGCTGCCGGTCTCGGAGTCGCTGCGGCCGGAGCTCATCGACGTGGTCGGCACCGGCGGCGACAAGAGCGGCAGCTTCAATATCTCGAGCACGACCGCCATCGTCCTGGCGGCCTGCGGCGCCTCGGTAGCCAAGCATGGCAACCGCTCCATCACCTCCAAATCCGGCAGCGCGGACGTGCTGGAGACGCTGGGGATCCGCCTGGACCTCTCACTCGAGGCGACGGCCACCATGCTCGAAGAGACGGGCTTCTGCTTTATGTTCGCCGCGAACCATCACCCGGCGATGAAATTCATCATGCCGGTGCGCAACAGCATCAGCGAAAAGACGGTCTTCAACGTTCTGGGACCGCTGACCAATCCCGCCGGGGTGGAAAAGATCATGCTCGGCGTCTTCGATCCGGTCTTCGTGCCGAAGATCGCCGAAGCGCTGAAGATGATCGACATGAAATCGGCCATCGTCGTCAGCGCCAAAGAGGGGATGGACGAGATCGGCATCAGTGATGTGACCTACGCGGCCCGTCTGCAAAACGGAACGGTCGAGGAGTATGTCATCGACCCGGAAGCCTACGGCATCAAGCGTGCGCCGTTCGAATCGATCCTCGGCGGCGACGCAAAGCGCAATGCGCTCATCCTGAACGAGGTTCTGGAAGGCCGCGCGACCCGGGAGCAGACCGACATCGTCCGGCTCAACACGGCGGCGGCCCTGATCGTCGACGGCCGGGCGCGGGACATGCAAGACGGCCTCTCTATGGCCGAAGAGGCGATCCGCAGCGGCGCGGCGTTGGCCAAGCTGGCGCAGATCATCGAGGTCTCTTCAAAACTGTGAGACAGCTCAAATGCGGTCCGCAGGACCTGGACCGGGTCGTCGGGGCGATCATGGATGCGCTGCCGCAGGGCGGGGTCGTCGTGCTGCAGGGCGACCTGGCGAGCGGCAAGACGACGCTGACACAGGCCGCGGCGCGCTTCCTGGAGATCGACGAACCGGTTACGTCGCCGACTTTTTCGCTCCAGCAGTGCTACGGCGACCAGCTCTACCACTACGATATCTACAACCACGGCATCGAGCATTTCCTGGCCCTCGGGCTGCTTGAAGCGTTGGAAAAACCGGGGTATCATTTCATAGAGTGGGGGGACGAGACGCTGATCGGGATGCTGAAGATGGCGGAGATCCCGACCGTCGTGATCGAAATCGAAAAATGTGCGCCCGACGCACGCTGTTACAAGGTGTACCATGCATAAACTGGCTGCAAAGGATCTGGTCAAGACGATCAAACAGACCGAAATTGTCCGCGGCATGTCGCTCGAAGTCAACACGGGCGAAGTCGTCGGCCTGCTCGGCCCCAACGGGGCAGGGAAGACGACGACGTTCTACATGATCTGCGGGCTCGTCGAAGCGACGGGGGGCGAAGTGTTCCTCGACGACAAGAACATCTCGGCGCTGCCGATGCACGAGCGCGCCCGCGCGGGGATCGGCTACCTGCCGCAGGAAGCCTCCATTTTCAACGACCTCACCGTCGAAGAGAACCTGATGGTGGCGGCGCAGGCGGTCATCAAGGACAAAAAAGAGCAGCTCGAGCGCATCGAGGAGATGCTGGACATCTTCAACATCGAGCCGATCCGCTACCGCAAGGGGATCAGCCTCTCGGGCGGGGAGCGCCGCCGTGCGGAGATCGCCCGTGCGCTGGTCGCCCGCCCGCGCTTTCTGCTGCTTGACGAACCCTTCGCCGGGGTCGATCCCCTGGCGGTCCTGGACATCCAGAAGGTCGTCGAACAGCTGATCCAGCACGACATCGGGGTGCTGATCACCGACCACAACGTCCGTGAAACCCTCGACGTCTGCGACCGCGCCTACGTCATCAAGAGCGGCGCGCTGCTGGCTTCAGGCAGCAGCAGCGAGATCATGGTCAACGACGACGTCCGCCGCCACTACCTCGGAGAATCCTTTAAATTCTGATCTCAAGGCGCTGCTTGACGCGCAGATGGAGCAGCGCAACAGTGCGACGGAGGTGTGCTACGAGCGCCCCGACCCCGTCCTCGTCGCGCAGCGCTACAGGGAACCTTGCAGCGCGCTCGCCTGCGCGCTTTTCGCCTACGGCCGGGCCGACCTGATCGTCCGTTTTCTCGATTCGCTTGATTTTTCGCTGCTCGATGCCGATGAAACCGACATCCGCAGCGCTTTTTCCGAGCACTACTACCGTTTCCAGAACGCCGAAGACATCGCCGAGTTCTTTATTACCCTGCGGCGGCTGAAAAGCGAGGCGGACATGGAGGCGCTTTTCACCGATGCGTACCGCCGAAACGGCTCCGTCATCGAGGGCATGAACGCGCTGATTGAAACGATGCATGCGCTGAACGATTATGAAAGCAGGGGGTACCGGTTCCTGGTCGGATCGCCGGCGGCGAAATTCAAAGGCGGCGCGCCGATGAAGCGCTGGATGATGTTCCTGCGCTGGATGGTCCGCGACGACGCCATTGATTTCGGGCTCTGGAAAAGGGTCGACAAAGCCGACCTGCTGATGCCGCTCGACACCCACACCTTCAACGTCTCCCGGAAGCTGGGGCTGCTGCAGCGCAGGACCTACGACCTGCAGGCCGTCGTCGAACTGACGGAGATGCTCAGAACTTTCGACCCCGCCGATCCGGTCAAGTACGATTTCGCGCTCTACCGCCTCGGGCAGGAAAA
>JARROU010000140.1:0-3910 GCA_037383585.1 Campylobacterales bacterium
CAATTCGGCGCCGTAGGGCTGCAGCAGCTCATCGATGCGCCCGCGCAGGTAGTGGTTCGCACTCGCTCCCCCGACGATCGCGAAGCATTTGGGCGGATGCGTCTTGAAATATTTGCGCAGCTTCCTGTAAAGATGCTCGGTCGCGATGTGTTCGAAAGAAGCGGCGATGTCGGGGTAGTCGTTCTCGTCCGCTTCCTCGACGGCGAGCCGCACCGCGTTTTTGAGCCCTGAATAGCTGAACGCCAGCTCCCCCCTTTTTTGCAAAGGGATGGGGAACGGGTAGCGCTCGCGGTCGCCCTCTTTCGCCAGCTGTTCGATGACCGGACCGCCGGGATAGCCCAGTCCCATCATCTTGGCCACCTTGTCAAAGCTCTCGCCGAAGCTGTCGTCCATCGTCCGCATGACCGTCTGCATCTTCTCCAGGCTCTCCACCTCGATCACCTGCGTGTGGCCGCCGGAAACCATCAGAACCGTCAGCGGGAACCGCGTCTCCTTCTCGATAAAGAGCGAATAGACGTGTCCCTTGATATGGTTGACCCCGATCAGCGGGATCTTCAGCGTCAGGCTGAGCGCTTTGGCCATCGTCACGCCTTCGACCAGCGTGACCGCAAGCCCAGGGGCGTTCGTCACGGCCACCGCCTTGAGCCGGTCGAACCACGGACGGCACTCTTCGAGGATCTTCGGCAGCGCCTCGGCATGCAGCCGCGATGCCAGCTCCGGCACGACCCCGCCGTAGACGGAATGTTCGAGCTCCTGCGAGATCTTTTTATGGTACACGAGCTTCTTCGTCTCGATCTCGGTAATCGCGATGGAGCTGTCGTCGCAACTGCTTTCTATTGATAAAATCAAAAAGGGTCCTTTTTCATTTTAGAGCACGCCACCGGAGCAAAGCCCCGGTGTCTACGTTAACACTGGGTTTGCTTCAGCAGCAGGCTCACGGCGCCTTGCGCCTTTTATTCAATACGCTTCCTTGACGCGCTCCAGGATCCACGGCCATTCGCCGTAGCCACTGTCGGCGTTGATGTGCCCCGCATTTTCCAGGACGTGCATCGGAACTCCAAGCGTCTTTTGCAGCGCCCAGGCTTCTTCGGGTGTCATGTAGGGGTCCGTCGTCGAGGTCACGAGCTGCACGTTCCCGGCGAACAGCTTTGGCGGCGGCGTCACCGGGAAAAAGCTTTTGATCGTCTCGATCTTGCACTCAAGCCGCGGCGGCGCGACGAGGAAGAGGGTCTCGACCGGATCGATCTGCCCTTCGTGGCAGAGATGGAACCAGAGCGTGTTCGCCAGGGAGTGGCAGAGCACGACATCGGGTTTGAACTCCGACAGAAGCATCTTGACCTGGCGCATCCAGCGGTTTTTGGACGGATAGTGCGGATGGTCGAGCAGCGGGAAGCTGACCGTGCCGTACGCCTTGGCCAGCTCCCCGGCGAGCCAGCTCTGCCAGTGCGGAAAGTCGCTGCCGCCCCACCCGTGAAGCAGCAGCACCTTTTTGTTCATGCCATCGTCCCCACGTAGGCACGCACTTCCTCGTCAATGGCGAAGACCTCTTCCACGCTGCCGGGCACCCGGTCGAACCGTTCGAACGCCTCAATGACCCGCCGCGAAATATCGAGGAAACCGATCCGCCCCTCGATGAACTGCGCGATGGCCGCCTCATTCGCGGCGTTGACGACGACGCCGCGCTGCGGCTCCTTTAAGAGGGCCTCCTTGATCTGCCAGACGGGATAACGTTCGGGAGTGATCTCCCGGAACTCAAGGCTCCCGACCGCCAAAAGATCGACGGGTTCAAGGATCTCCTCTTCGACCGTGCCCATCAGCGCATAGGCGATCGGCAACTGCATATTCGCCCCGGCGATGTGCGCCGTCGTCGAGCCGTCGGCAAAATCGACGAAGGCATGAATGAGTGAACGGGTTTCGATGATGGCGTCATAGGTGAGCTCACCGAAAAGCCAGCGCGCTTCGAGCAGCTCGAAGAGCTTGTTCATCATCGACGCGCTGTCGATCGTGATCTTCTGCCCCATCGACCAGTTGGGGTGTTTGAGGGCGTCTTCGAGCGTTGCGTTTTTCAGTTGTTCGACCGGCCAGTCTCTGAACGCTCCGCCGCTCGCTGTAATGGTCATTTTCCTGACCGGACGGCTGTCATTGAGCAGATACCACAGTCCGAAGTGCTCGCTGTCGATGGGATGGATGCGCGACGTATCGATGAAGTCCCCCGCAGCCACCAGCGATTCCTTGTTCGCCAGCGCCACTTTTTTTCCCGTCTCCAAAGCCTTGAGCGTCGGGCGCAGGCCCAGAAAGCCCACCAGCGCATTGACGACGAACTCGGAATCCGCCTCTTCGATGACGCGCAGGATCGCTTCCTCGCCGCTGAACACGTTCTCGTGATTGACCCGGGGGATATCCGCTTCGTTCGCAACCACCACCCAGTTGGGACGGTGCTGTTCGATCTGGCGGTTGAGCCGATCGATGCTGTTGCCCGCCACCAGTGCTTCGACGTTGAGTGAAAAACGCTCCGCGATCGCGAGGGCGTTGACGCCGATGGAGCCGGTTGAACCGAGAACGATCACGCTACACGAGTCCCCGCAGCAGGATCACCATCACGACGGCGCCGAAGAGGTAGCCGTCGATGCGGTCCAGTACGCCGCCATGCCCCGGCAGGACGTTGCCGCTGTCCTTGACCCCCGCCTTGCGCTTGAGGTAGCTTTCATATAGGTCCCCGAAAACGGCGCTGACGGCTGTGGCGAGCGAAACGGCAATCGCCTTGTCTGCGTCGACAACACTGAGACCGACGAAGACCCCGGCGAGGGTCGCAATGACGATGCCGCCCACGACACCCTCCATCGTTTTGTTCGGGCTCGTCTCGGAAAACTTCGTCTTGCCGATGCTCTTGCCGACAATGTACGCCCCGATGTCGGCACCGGCGACGACGACGATCAGCCACGCCATCGCGATGAGGCCGTAATCCTTATAGAGCGCCAGGAAGAAGAGCATCCCGGCGGTCGGATACGCGAAGGGCAGGAAAAGACGCCAGTCGGTTTTCGGTTTATAAGCCGCGAACGACGCGAAGACGACGCCCATCAGCACGAAAAGGTCATCGGGATAGGGGTAGACCACGGCAAGCAGCCACAGTATGGCCGCAAAGGCGAACGACGCATTGTGGTGCAAGCCGTAAAGGTTCGCCGCTTCGTAGAAAGCCAGCAGGTAGACGCCGCCGAGTACCAGCCACGTCAGATAAAAGTTGTCGATCCAGCCCAGCAACAGGACCGCTCCGATCAGCGCCGCTCCCGTAATAACCCGTGTTTTCGTCTCCGATGCTTTTGCCATATCCGTTTTGTTTCCCATCCGTATTTTAAAAACGATTATACACTAGGGCCTCTGAAAACCCTACTTCTGCACGGCGATCGTCTCGTACTTGTTATAGAGCACGTTCGCCCCCTCCTGGATCTTCACCTCGCGGCGCGGCGTGTAGTCGACCTCGAAAACGCCGGGACTCATCACCGAGAAATCGACGCAGAGTTTCGCCGCGGCACGCAGGACGCTTTCGGGCACCTTCTGCTTGTCGGTCGTGATAATGACGTGAGTCGACGGGCGGTCACGAAGGTGCAGCCAGATGTCCCGGGCACGCGCGCGCTGCAACAGGGCGATGTTGCCCCGTTCATTTTTGCCCAGCTGCACCTTGTAGCCTTCGATCCAGAAGGTCTCGACGGCATCATCGGTTTTCTCCTTCGTTCTGCCCTGGGGCTTCGGCGGAAAGAGACGGGTAATCTCCTCGACTGTTTCTGCGCTCTCCACGGTCGCAATGAAGTGCTCGAGGTGGCTGATCTTGCCCTCGAGGCCTTCGCGTTCGATATGCATGTGGGCCGCTTTCTGTTTCGTTTTTTTCGACAGCTTGAAAAAATAGTCGCTCACC
>JARROU010000141.1:0-4366 GCA_037383585.1 Campylobacterales bacterium
ATTGCATGCAGCCCATGGTGGAGGAGGCGCGCCGACGCACCGGCCGCGAGGTCCGTCACTGCGATGTCCTGCACGATCCCCTAGAAACGGCGGACTACTACGTCTGCAGCGGGGGGATGAACCTCCTGCAGCCCTCCGAGACCCGTCAGTTCATCGCCCGTTGTTACGCCCACGCAGCAAAGGGGTTCATCTTCAATCTGCCCGAAGGCGACGATGACTCCCTGGTCTACAACTACTTCCGCCCGGCCGACATCCGGGCCTTCGGAAAGGAGCTCGGCGCGGACGTCCGGATCAAACGCGGCTATCTGCGCCGGGACTTCACGGCGGCCTTCTACAAACCAGCAACCAGTGAAAAGGAGCTCTGATGTGCTCCGTTTTCGGCATCATCGGCGATTACGAGCCTTCTCTCGCCAGGCGGGCGCTGGATAAACTGGCGCACCGCGGCCCCGATTACTGCGGCATCGTCGAAGAGAAAAGGCTTTTCTTCGCCCATCACCGCCTCGCCATCCGCGACCTGAACGAGCGCGCGCACCAGCCGCTAAAAAAAGGGAAGGTTTTGCTCAGCTTCAACGGGGAGATCTACAACCACGCGGAGATCGCCGAAACGCTGGGGCTGCAGGGCGCGACGGAGGTGGAAACCGTCCTCGCCGCCTATGCGCGATGGGGGATCGACTGCGTGCAGCGCTTCCGCGGGATGTTCGCGCTGGCGCTCTACGATGACGGGACGTTGTACCTGCTGCGCGACCGGCTCGGGAAAAAGCCGCTCTTCTTCGCGCGGCAGAAGGAACGCTTCGTCTTCGCATCCGAGATCAAGGGGATCGTCCCGTTCCTGAACTCCGTCAAGATGAACGACGACGCGCTGATGAGCTACCTCTCGTTCCTCGCCCCCGTCGCGCCGCACACCTTCTTCTCCGGGATCGAGAAAGTCGCTCCCGGCGAGCTTATAACGGTGACTAACACATCCGTTAGCCGCACAAACTACTACAGCCTTCTCGACGCGGCGGAGCCGGTCACAGCCGAAGAGGCGCCGGGAAGGATCGAGGAGCTTCTGTTTGAGAGCGTCGGGCTCCGGCTGGCCGCCGACGTGCCCGTGGCCGCGCTGCTCAGCGGCGGCATCGACAGCGCGGCCGTCAACGCCTTCGCCGCGCGGCACGGCAGAGCGCTGCACACCTTCACCCTCGGCTACGAAGAGCGTTTCAACTACGACGAAAGCGCCAACGCTGCCGACACGGCGCAGCAGCTCGGTCTTAAAAACACAAAGATCACGATCAATCAGAATGACTTCATCGACGCGATCGACGAGGTGATGGACACGCTGGACGAACCGCTCAACGACCCGGCGGCGGTCCCGCTCTACCTGCTGTTTGACGCGATAAAAAAGGAGGGGTACCGCGTCGTGCTCAGCGGCGAAGGGGGCGACGAGCTGTTTTTGGGCTACCGGCAGTATTTCGACTACCTCGACATCGAGCAGCTGGCCGCGCTGCAGCGCAAAGCGTGGCTGAAGAAGTTCTTCCACGGACACTTCTCCGTCAACCGGGAGTGGGAGTGGTACAAGCGCGCCTTTGACGAGACCCTGCTGTTTAGGGGGGCCAGCGAGAAGTTCACCGACCTTCAGAAAAACGCCCTGATGCGCCGCAACGTCCGCGACGAGGACGGCCTGCGCTTCGTGCACCCTGAACGCGACCGCTTCGAAGCCAGCCGTTGGGAACACCCTGCCCAGTGGTACAGCTACCTCGACCTGCGGCAGCTGCAGGCCGAATACTACCTCGCCAAGCTCGACCGGGTCTCGATGGCCCACGGGATCGAATCGCGCACGCCGATGCTCGACCACAAGCTCGCCGAGGCGGCGTTCGGAACGCCGGCGGAACTCAAAATCGGAAACGGGCGCCCGAAGTCGCTGCTCAAAGCGATCCTGAAGCCCCACCTCGGCGATGCGATCCTGCAGCGCAAGAAAAAGGGGTTCGCTTCCCCGTACCTCGAGTATCTGAGCGACTCGGGCCGGATCGGCCTCATTACCGAAGTCAACGAAAAGACGGGACTGTTCAAAAAAGAGATGCTCTCACGCTACCTCGACGCGGCGGTGCGCCGCGGCCGCTTCAAGCAGCAGGTGTGGGGACTGTATGTCCTCTCGCACTGGATGAAAAAGCACCTGCTTTGAGGTGCTCTTAGGCGTTACAGCTCCTGTTTCGCTTCGTCCATCAGGACTTCTGCAATGTCCGTCATGCTGATGACCCCGGTCAACCGTCCTTCCCACGTGACGGAAAGGTACTTGATCTTCTGGTTGATCATCAGCTGCGCCGCATAGCGGATATCAAGGTCGGGAACGATCTGGACCATCGGCTTGGTGGCAACATCGTAGACGTTAAGCAGGTCCATGTCGCCGTCGTTACTGTAAATGGCCTGCAGGATGTTCGAATAGGTGACGATCCCGTAGGCGTCATGCTCGCTCGTACGGTCGACGATCACCGAACGCACATTGCGCGTATCCATCATGTTGATGAGTTCGCGTACCGTCGCATAGGGCGAAATCATCACGATTTTATCCGCAGGGGTCATAATGTCTCTGACAGTGATCAGCTTCATACCTCTTTCTCCTCTTTGAGCCGGTTTGCGAAGGCTTCGATCTGGCACGATGCGATGCCCGCGAGGTGCTCGATCGGCAGGGACATGACGATCCCCTTGTTCTCCTTTTCGAGCATCAGCTCGTTTTTGAGCGCCTTCATCACCTTGACCGAGGTCCTTTTTTCCAGGACGAAGAGCAGAACGCTCTCCGCCCGTTCATACGTTAATCCGAAAAAGGTCTTTTTCTCGTTCAGACCCGTCCCCTTGCCGGTCATGCTCGTTACCCCGCCGGCCCCGTTGGCTTTGGCGATATCGATCGCCTTGTCTTCAAGCGACTGTTCCACAATCGCCACCAATAATGCAAATCTCATTGACTTCCCTCCTTTTGCTGGGTTTGATCATCTCTGACACTGAGCTCGGTGATGATACCGTATCCCATGACCGTCAGCATCGGAAAGAGCGACGCAAACGCGATCAGCCCGAAGCCGTCGATCAGGGGACTGCGCCCCTCAATGTTCGTCGCCAGGCCGAGGCCAAGCGCCGCGACGAGCGGGACCGTCACCGTCGACGTCGTCACCCCGCCGCTGTCGTACGCAATGGGGATGATGTAGCGCGGCGCATAATAGGTCAGAATGATCACCGCAATGTAACCGGCAATGATGTAGTAATGGATCGGGTCGCCCGCAACGATGCGGTACGCGCCGAGGGAAATGCCGACGGCGACCCCGGCGGCGACCGCGATGCGCAGCACCAGCTGTTTGAGCTTGCCGGCGGAAATCTCTTCGACCTTGATCGCGATAGCCAGCAGCGCCGGTTCGGCCATTGTCGTCGAGAATCCGATCAAAAACGCAAAGAGATAGATCAGCAGATAATTATCCCGTTCCGTCAGCTGAAGCGCCATCGTCTCCCCGATGGGGAAAAGCCCCATTTCAAGTCCGACGATAAAGGCATACAGCCCCAGGATCACCAGGACGATCCCGAAAATGATTTTCGGAAGATTCGGCACCTGCTTTTTGATAATGGCATACTGGAAGAAGAAGATCACGATCAGGATCGGCGTGACGTCCTTGATCACTCCGAAAAGTTCCAGCAGCAATCCCATCAGCTGCTGCCCGAGAGTCCGGCTCGCTTCCAACTCCTGCGAGACACTCTGCGCCACGGCCGCGACCGCTTCGCTCCCGTCAAGCGCGTATTCGATGAGCCCGTACACCTGTACGAAAATCATCGGTGTCAGCGACGCGAACGCGATCAACCCAAACCCGTCTATGACGGGATTGCGACCGCGGATACTGCTCGCCAGGCCGACGCCCAGTGCCGCGACCAGCGGCACCGTCCGCGATCGCAAAACCGACCGAAAACGCCACCGTCAGCCGCAGCAGCAGTGCGTCGATCCGCCCGCCGCTGATGACCGCCGCCTTGTCGGCGATCGCGATGAGCGCCGGTTCGGCAATGGTCGTCGAGAAGCCTATGAGAAAGGCAAAGAGCAGCAGCCATGTCGCCGATCCTTTCTGGGCGAACTCCTGGGCCAGGTTCTCCCCGATCGGGAAAATGCCGACTTCGAGTCCCTGGATGAAAAGCGCGAGACCGACGGCAACGATGAAAAGCCCCGTTGCGACCGATAACAGGTTGTCGGGCATCTGCTGCAGGATAAAGATCTGAAAAAAGGCGATCACGGCGATAATGGGGGCAAGATCACCGAACGACCCTTTCAACATAGTTATAAAGAGTTTTAATTGTTCCATTGGGATATTTTACGCATTTCTGTTGGGGATTTCACAACAAGATTTATGCAAAGCGGGACAAA
>JARROU010000141.1:4424-7780 GCA_037383585.1 Campylobacterales bacterium
GATACGGTAACGATCTGGCACAATCCCCGCTGCAGTAAATCGCGCGAAGCGCTGAGACTGCTCGAGGACGAAGGCATCGCCCCGGACATTGTCCGCTATCTCGACGAGGCGCCCAGCGAAGCACAGCTGCGCGATCTCCTGAAGATGCTCGGCATCGGTGCCCGGGACCTGATGCGCACGAAAGAAGCCCTCTACAAAGAGCTGGGACTCAAAGACGTTACGGATGAAGATGCGCTGATCAAAGCGATGGCGGAGCATCCGAAACTGATCGAACGCCCCGTCGTCATCAAAAATGGCAAAGCCGTCATCGGCCGTCCGCCGGAAACCGTCGTTGATCTGGTGAAAAAATAGGGGGAATGCGGCCGCGCTCCGGGCCGCCGGGAGGCGGCTTAGAGGTTGTGCTCTTTTTTGTATTTTACGATCTCTGCGTACGCTTCGTCTTTGAGCTTCAGCTTCTCTTTTTTCAGCTTTTCGAGTTCAAGGTCCTCCATCGGGATCTGACCGTTTTCCGCCTTCGCGATGAGATCGTCCAGTTCGTTGTGGCGATCGAAAATTTTCAGGAAATGCGCATTGGCGCTTCCGTCTTCTTTCATTTTTGTAATGACGTCACGATATTCGTGCAGCATGTTTCTATCCTCATCAGTTTTATAATAACGGCACTATAGCAGATTACTGTAAAATCCTCGGTAAAGTAATCCCTTCCTGCCCCTGGTATTTGCCGCTTTTGTCCCCGTAGCTGGTCTCGCACATCTCGTCGCCCTGCAAGAAGAGCACCTGCGCGATCCCTTCATTGGCGTAAATCTTCGCCGGCAGCGGGGTCGTATTGGAGATCTCGATCGTAATGTGACCTTCGAATTCCGGCTCGAACGGGGTGACGTTGACAATGATTCCGCAGCGCGCATACGTCGATTTTCCCAGGCAGATCGCCAGCACGTCGCGCGGGATTTTGAAATATTCAACCGTGCGCGCCAGGGCGAACGAATTGGGAGGAACGATGCAGACGTCGCCCTGGAAATCGACGACGTTTTCGTCCTCGAAATGCTTGGGATCGACGACCGTCGAATTGAGATTCGTGAAGATCTTGAACTCGTCACTGACCCGGATATCGTATCCGTAAGAGCTCAGGCCGTAACTGACGACGCCTTTGCCCACCTGATCTTCGCAAAACGGTGCGATCATCGCATGCTCAAGCGCCTGTTCTCTGATCCAACTGTCGGCTTTGAGACCCATAAAAATCCTTCCGTCGGGCCGCGCAAGGCTTCTCGGCGGCTTAAATTAATTTGTGCTATTATATCGCATTAAAATTTAGGCGACCTCGCCGCCGTAAACCCAGCGGTTTCCGCGGCTTTTCAAGGGGTACACAGGAGCGTTACGTATGGATATGAGACAGATCAAGGCATTGATGCAGGAGTTCGACGAAAGCGGGCTTTCCAGGCTGAAAATTTCCAAAGAGGGATTTGAGATGGAACTGGAAAAAGCAGTTGGTACCGTTGCGGTCCCTGCCGCCCCTGTCGCAGTACCGGCAGCGGCCCCGGCTCCGGCCGCAGCCGCAGAAGCACCTGCGCCGGCAGCGCCGGCCGTAGAAGGCGACGGGATCCTTTCTCCGATGGTCGGGACTTTCTACGCGGCGCCGTCACCGGATTCCGCACCGTTCGTCAAAGTCGGCGACACCGTCAAAAAAGGACAGGTCATCGCCATTCTTGAAGCGATGAAGATCATGAACGAACTCGAAGCGGAGTTCGACTGCAAGATTCTCGATGTCCTCGTCTCCGACGGCCAGGCGGTCGAATACGATATGCCGCTGTTCGTGGTAGAGAAGCTCTGATGGCTGAGATCAAGCGTATCCTGGTCGCCAACCGCGGCGAGATCGCCCTGCGCGCCATCCGCACCATCAAAGAGATGGGCAAAGAAGCCGTCGCCGTCTACTCAAAAGGCGACAAAGGCGCCGCATACCTCAAACTGGCCGATGCCGCCATCTGCATCGGCGAAGCGCCGAGCAGCGCCAGTTACCTCAGCATCCCGGCCATCATCTCCGCCGCGGAAGTGAGCGGCTGCGACGCCATCTTCCCCGGGTACGGCTTCCTGAGCGAAAACCAGCACTTCGTCGAAATCTGCCAGCACCACGGCATCAAGTTCATCGGGCCGACGCCCGAAGTTATGGTCCTGATGTCGGACAAGTCGAAAGCGAAAGACGTCATGATCGAAGCGGGCGTTCCGGTCGTCCCGGGCAGCGACGGCGCCATCACCGACATCGAGGACGCCAAGAAACGCGCCCGCGAAGTCGGCTACCCGGTCATCCTCAAAGCCGCCCAGGGCGGCGGCGGGCGCGGGATGCGCGTCGTCGAGGACGAAAGCTACCTTGAAAACGCCTTCCTCGCCGCCGAATCCGAAGCCATCACGGCCTTCGGCGACGGCACGATCTACATGGAGAAATTCATCCAGAAGCCGCGCCACATCGAGGTCCAGGTCATGGCCGACAGCCACGGCAACGTCATCCACGTCGGCGAACGCGACTGTTCCATGCAGCGCCGCCACCAGAAACTCATCGAGGAGTCCCCGGCCGTCGCCCTCACCCCGGAAGTACGCGAACGCCTCCACGCGGCCGCCGTCCGTGCGACCGAGTACATCAAGTACGAAGGCGCGGGGACCTTCGAGTTCCTGCTGGATGCGAACCTTGACTTCTATTTCATGGAGATGAACACCCGCCTGCAGGTCGAGCATACTGTCTCCGAAGAGGTCAGCGGCCTCGACCTGATCGAATGGATGATCCGCGTCGCCGAAGGCGAGGAACTCCCGAAACAAGAAGAGATCACGCTCTCGGGCCATGCCATCGAGTGCCGCATCACGGCCGAAGACCCGGTCAAGTTCCTCCCCTGCCCGGGCAAAATCAGCGAATGGATCGCGCCGGGCGGCATCGGGGTGCGCATCGACACCCATGCCCATGCGGGCTACATCGTCCCGCCGACGTACGACTCCATGATCGGCAAACTGATCGTCTACGGCCGCGACCGCGAGCAGGCGATCAAGCGCATGCACCGCGCTCTGAGCGAGTTTACCATCAGCGGCATCCGCACGACGATTCCGTTTCACATCAAAATGATGGAGAACGACGACTTCATCTCCAACCACTTCGACACGAAGTACCTCGAGAACTATAAAGGGTAACACGCCAAAGGAGCAAAGCCCCTTTGGCTACGCTAACGCTGAGTTTTGTCCTCGCGGCGCTGCGAAATTATGCTTCGCTGCATCCTCGGCGGAATGCCCCCGCGCCTTGCGCTCTTACTCTTCGTCACGGACTACTGACTAACCACTACTAACTACCAACTAGAAACTAAGTGCTCAGCGCTTAACGCTTA
>JARROU010000142.1:0-6189 GCA_037383585.1 Campylobacterales bacterium
CGTCCCCGTTTCAGCAGTGCAGTTGCGCATCGGACCGATATCCAAGTCGAACCAGATCACGGCAAAGGTCAGCAGCAGTGCCGCCATGGCATAAAAGTTGAAGGCGGCGGAGAGCAGCAGGAGGGTCACGGCATCGCCGTGCAGATAGCCGGCGCTGATCTGCGTCGTGATCAGCCCCAGCAGCAGCGCCCCCCAACCGTTGATCAGGATCAGCGAGCAGACCGGCGCCGCCGTCGAGTCACAGACGTAGGCCAGCTTTTCGCGGCTGAAGCCGAACCGTCCCGCCAGAGGTCTTCCGATGGCCCCGGCGATCAAAGAGGTGATGGACGATTCGATAAAGATGATCACGCCCGTCGCATACACCAGCAGCAGGGCGGCGCGTTTGGAACGGAGCATATTGTAGCGCTCCTGAAGCAGGTGGACAAAGCCGTCAATCCCGCCCGAACGGCGTACCAGTTCCATGACCGAACCGACAAGAACGGCGAATCCGAGTGTTTTAAGTATCCAGGGTGTGGAAAAGAGTGAACCGAACATCGCCACGGTCTGACGGGAAGCTTCCAGGGCATCAAAGTGGGTGTAGACGAGCATCCCCGCTGCCGTGCCGGCGATCAGCGACAGCAGGACCCGCCGTGTTACCAGCGCCAGAAGGATCGCCGCCGCCGGCGGCAGAAGCGAAAAGGCGTCCGGGATGTAGGTCACAGGACCATCTGGAGGCGTTTGATCCCGGCGCGCCCGAACTGATCTTCATACAGTTCACTGCGCTTTTCGTCGATGACTTCGAATCCCAGTTTTTCATACAGGATCTGCGAATCCAAAGAGCCGATCTCCACCATAGTCTGCGCCTTACGGTAGCCCTTCAGCCGTGCACTCAGCAGGCTTTTTTTCAGCAGTTCCGCAAACACCGGCAGCGGCTCGCATCCCTGGCTGACCGTCATAAAGTCCAACACCCATGTCTGACGATCGATCTCCGGCTGAACGACAAGATACGCGGCGATCCGTTCCTGGTAGCCTCCGTCCACGCCGATTTCGGAAAGCGCTTTCGTAAACACGTCATGGGTTGCCATCCGCGGTTCGTATCCGCAGATCGTTCCGGAAAACTTCTGCTCCCCGGACGCCAGCAGAAAGTTGCTGTGGTGGCAATAGCTTTTCGTCTGTGTCAGCGCGAGCGCACGCAACCGTTCTTTGAGCTTTTCATCATCCGAGGTTTCGAAAATCAGATCGAAAATGCCGATCTTTTTCCCCGCCCTTGAACTGACGAGCATGGCATCCGCCACGACGTCCGCATCCTTTTCTGTCGCCTTCCTGATGGTGATATTCATGACCTTTCCTGCCGTTATGTTATGATGTGACCACCATTCTGCGATGCCTTGCCGCGCCGGCGACAGCCGGCCCTCAACGCGTCGCCCTGATTGTAAAATTCTCAGCCGCCTGAGAACATCCAGGGTTTGCAAAAAGACCCTGAAATTGTTAGATGGGATAAGTGTACCACAGATGTTTCGTTTTACAAACAAAATGCTCCTGCTCTTCTTGCTGTTCGTTCTGTCGGCCCGGGCACATGAGCAACTGCTTCTTGTCGTCGCGGAAGACATGAACCGTTCCTCCGCCCTGCTGCAGCGTTTTAGTCATACGCAGGAGGGGTGGGAAAAAGTCGGCCCTGCGATCCCCGTCAACCTGGGGCGGAACGGGCTCGGATGGGGCATCGGTCTGCTCCCCGTGAAGCATGCCGTTTCCGATCCGATCAAACACGAAGGCGACGGGCGGGCCCCCGCCGGCATCTTTGCACTGGGACCGGTATTCGGCACCCTCCCTGCCGCGCAGACGGCCATGCCCTACCTGCAGGCGACCGGAAACCTGATCTGTATCGACGACGGCCGCTCGTCCGCCTACAACCGGATTGCTGCCATCGCGCCGGAACTGGAGTTTCGCAGTTTCGAATGGATGCGTAGAAAAGACGGTCTCTATGCGTTGGGAGTGGTCGTGCAGCATAACACTGCCGCCGTCCCGGGGCGCGGTTCGTGCATCTTCTTGCATATCGAACATGGACCGGGGGCGGGAACGGCCGGATGCACCTCCATGAACACCAGATCCCTGTCGAAAATCGTCCGATGGCTCGATCCGTCCAAAGCGCCCCTGCTCGTTCAGATCCCCAGAAAAAGCCTGCCGTCCGTGCAGCAGCGCTTCAAAGGGCTCGGCGAGTAACTCATTTCGTCTGCAATGCGCTAAGCGGCTGCGGTCTTCCCACATGATATCCCTGGGCATAATCGACGCCGATGCGCCCGAGCGTACGGGCCACCGCTTCATTCTCGACGCATTCGCAGACCGTCTTGATTCCCATGACATGCCCGATCTTGTTGATGGATAATCCACCGGCAGGTTCTGCAGATAGGCGAACGAAGAGAGGCCGCAGCCGAAATCGTCCAGTGCAAAACGGCAGCCGAGCGACCGGAACCGCTCGATGAAGGCCTTTGCACTCTGGATATTCGCAATGGCCGCAGTTTCGGTCACTTCGAACGTAATCGCTTCATGCGGAACGGCGTAACGTCCGAAACACTCCTGGATAAAATCTGCCATTGTCTCGTCATTGAGCGAAATTCCCGAAAGATTGATATTGAACCGGACGCGGCGGCGCAGCTGCTGTCCGATGTCATAATAACTGGCGAACAGCTTTTCAATCACCCAGCGGTCCATCTCGACCATCTTTCCGTAACGTTCCGCCGCCGGAATGAATGCCATCGGCAGGATCATCTCCGCTCCGTCCGGCTTCATCCGCAGCAGCACTTCATAATGTTCTACCTCGGACGGATCCGAGAGCGCAACGATCGGTTGTGCAAACAGGGCAAAGTGTCCCGCTTCCAGCGCCTTTTCAATGCGGCCGACCCACTGCATCTGTTCATGGCGCTGCGCAATGACGCTGTCGTCTTCCTTGGCGACGTGAATCCGGTGTCTACCCTGGTCTTTGGCGGCGTAGCAGGCCGTATCGGCACGCGAGAGGATCGTCGCCAGCGTGCAGCAGTCTTTTTGAATGGCAACCATCCCGATACTGGCGCCGACCCGGAAGGTTTTTCCCTCCCAGAAAAACCGGAACTCGCCGATCCGCTGCACCAGGCGCTGCGCGATCGCTTCTGCCTTCTCTATCGTCGTATCCGTATAGACAATGCCGAATTCGTCCCCGCCCAGCCGTGCGACGACATCCCCGCTCCTGAGCCCCTGTTTCAGGACCATCCCCATCTGGCGGAGCAGTTCATCCCCGGCGACATGACCGCAAGTGTCATTGACGATCTTGAATTGATCGAGATCAACGTAGCACAGCACATGCTCCGCAGCATCCTCTTTGGCGCTGCGCATCAGTTCCGCCAGCGTCCGCTCGAACGCATGCCGGTTCATCAGCCCCGTCAGGGTGTCCTGCGTTGCCATCTTCTGCAGCTGGGAGGTCCGTCGGTTGACTTCGGTCTCAAGCGACTGGTTGTACACGCCGAGCTTCTCGCCGAGCTGCCGGTTTTTTTCGCTGGTGCTTGCCAGCTCATCCGTGTTGAGTGTGATGCGGTACCCCAGCCAGAAAAGCAGTCCTACCAGGGCAATAATATTCGCTTTTACCCAGAACGGATCATGGATAAACAAAAAGAGCGAGGCAAGGAAACTGATGGCGAAAATCAGGCCCGTCGACTGCATCCCCATGCACGAGCGGGCCGCCAGCGTACAGTGGTCGCAGCGCGCATAGGGTTTGAAGCCGTTGCGTGCCATGATGCAGTTTCGGTTGACGCGCGTTTCGGCGGCACTGCTCTCGCATGCCGCTCGGGGGCGGTAGCGTTCATCGACGTACACGGCAGCGCTCCCTGACGGCCCGGGCCGCAATAAATCCCAGTGCGGAAAGACAGAAGCCGAAAAACGTACTGATCAGCATAAAAATGCCCATTCCGACGGCAAAAAGCCAGGTCAGAAGCGGACAGCAGAAATAGAGTGCAATCGCAATCGATGCGAAGATGAGGCGCAGGAGAATTTCAAAACGCTCCGTCACGGCCGTCATGGCATACGACCTGGCATAGGCTTCCGGAACGCCGAGCCATTTTTTCAGATGCGTTTCGAAAGGGTGCATCAGCCACCGCGTCGGCCCCCAGTGGATCGTCACCACCAATGTCACGGTGTTCAGGCAGACAAAAAAACAGAGCAGTTCAACCCGTTCCGTCAGGACGGCACTGATCATGACCACACTGTTAAAGAGGCGATTCCACTTGACGTGCAAAGGGCTTGGTACGCTGTAAGGCAATTGCGACTCTCACTTTTTTATCAAAAAGTGTAATACTTCGCAAATAAATTCCAACTGAATTACATTAGTTTTAGTAATTATTGGGCGAGATACTGAAGGACCGTATGGCGCGAAGCGGCATCCCCGCGCTGCAGAGCGCGGGAGAACGCTTCGGCCTCCCCGACCAGGAAACAGTGCTCTTTTGCCCGAGTGACCGCAGTATAGAGCAGTTTTTTATCCAGCATCGCATAATGGCTGAAACTCAGCGGCATCGCGACCATGCGGTATTCCATCCCCTGGACTTTATGCACCGTCAACGCATAAGCGAGCATCAGATGCGACGTGAGCTGCGCATACTCGTAACGGACAACCGTCTCTTCCAGCGGATAGACAACATACACCTGTTCCGCTTCCTCGTCAATCCGGAACAGCAGTCCCATCATCCCGTTGAAAATCCGACGCGTTTCCGAAGGCACTTCCTCCTTATAGCCCTGCAGCGTCCAGGAAGGAAGGTTGTCGTTTTTCGTATGGACGACCTTGTCCATCAGCGCGAATTTCTTCTCGCCGCGCTGGACCGTCTGACGCGGGGAAGGATTAAAATAGGCCTGAAGCACACGATTGAGGTTTTCCGTTCCGAGCGTACCGCCTTTCATCGGTGTGATCACCTGAAATGCCGTCAGGTAGGCGTGCAGTGCTTTTTGTTTCAGATGTTCCCGGCACGCGGGGATTGCGGCGACCGCCTGCTCCGCCAGCGCGGAGAGCACCGCCTCCGCATGTCCTTCCCGTTCGGGGAACTGCCGCGAAGAGAGCGGAAGAAACCGGAAATCCTCGTAGTCGGTGTGCAGATCGGGGATGTCGCCGTGCCGGATCGCATTGGCGATCACCGGGATCGCCTGCGCTTCGCTCTGGCGGTAAATCTGTGTGAGCTTGACCACCGGCATCAATGTGAAGCGGATGATATCGCCGAGCACGTCCCCCGCCCCGATCGGCGGCAGCTGGGCGTCGTCACCGACGATGATCAGCGTCGCATCCCGGTGGCATTTGCTGAGCAGCCTGGCAAAAAGCGGGGCATTGATCATTGAGGCTTCGTCGATCAGGACGACGCGATAGGGCATGTAGTCCCGGCTTTCGAAACGCACCAGCAGGCTCTGGATCGTCGCGCTTTCATAGCCGCTCACCTCCCCGATGCGCTGCGATGCGATCCCGCTGAGCGCACAGGTGATGATCTGATCGCGTCCGTGACGCCGTGAGAGCAGATCCAGGAGGAGTTTCGACGTCGTGCTCTTCCCGGTACCGGCATACCCCACAAGACAGAGCAGACGTGTCCCGCCGTTGAGAAGCTCGATCGCCGCACGCTGTTCCTTCCCGGGCGTGAAATCCGCCGAACTCAAAAACGCGTCAAGCTCCCCGGTCAGCGGTTCGTCCGTCATTTTGGAGCGGCGCCGGAATTCTTCGTGAATAAAGCGTTCCGCCTCATAAAGCCTCGCGGGCGAGAGCAGTTCGCCCCCCAGCGGATGAATCGCGCCTTCGGCGACGTTTTCCGCCAACACCGCGTCATAAAGGTGCGCGACTTCCCCATCTTGCAGCAGGCCGTCCAGCTCGCGGAAGAGTTCCGATTTTGCCAGGGCACTGTTCCCCTCGCGTTCGCAGCGCTGCGCAATCGCATGCGCCATCGCGCTGGCGATGCGCCGCTCGTCGCCCGGGTCCATCCCCATTTTCAATGCCAGCGCATCGGCACGCCGGAAGCCGATCCCTTCCACATTCGTCAGGATATAGGGATTGCGCTTGATCGCGGATACCGGGTCTCCGACCTCTTTCATCGCGCCGGCAATCGTCGTGATAAGTGCGGGCGTAACCTCAAAGGGGGCCAGGAAACCGCCCAGTTCCCGCATGGAACGGAACTGTTTCCAGCGCGCCTGGATCCGCTCCAGGCGTTTTTGCTTGAT
>JARROU010000143.1:0-5893 GCA_037383585.1 Campylobacterales bacterium
CAGGTCCGTCAGCGGGTCGTGAAAGGAGAGATGTTTGAAGTTGATCTGGGATTGCCGCAGGGCCGATTCGCGTTCGCGGATCGTACCGGCCAGCCGGTTGACGTTGCGCGAAATCAGCTCCAGCTCATCGCCGGTGCGCAGCGGCTCGGAGATGCTGTAATCCTGGGCTTCGATCTTTCGGATCTGTTTCATCATGGCGTCGAGCGGTTTGATGAGGTTTTTGTGCATGATCAAACGCAGGACGAGCAGAACGAGGCCGATGACGATCGCGATGATGACGAGCAGCCGGCGACGGTTGTCGTCCAGTGCGGCGGTCATCGGGGCTTTGTTCATCGCGATGACCAGGTAGACGTCTTTGTCAAAAGTGGGGTGGGAAGCGACACCGATGTAGTCCGTGTCGTTTTGCAAAATGGTGAGGGAATCGCCGCTGATGCTGGCCTGCAGCCGTGACGCCGTATCGGCATAGGCGGAATCATCGCTGAGGGTGACGGAGAGGCCGAGGTTGTCCGAGAGTTTTTTGAAATAGGCCGAGCCCAGCATGTGCGACATTTCGATGTGCGCCTCGATATTACCCTTGGCATCGACGATGTTCCGGTGCGAGCGGATGATGATGGCGCCGTCATCGTGATGATAGGTAATGATGCTGTCGTTGCGCACCGCCGCATCGGTGTAGTAGGCGGCGTGCCTGAAGCGGATCAGGGTGTGCGGGCTGTAGGGGTGTGCCGTGTAGGTCTTCTCGTTTTCGCAGCGGCTGTAAAGCATTTTTTCGCCGTGCTCGTACGAGATGAAATTGAGGCAGTAGCCGTTGCGCTTTTTATAGACGTAGGCGATCAGCTCTTCGTTCCGGTCATAGAGCGCAATATCGGTGTTTAGGGAGAACTTGACCTTGTCGAGCAGGGTCCGGACAATACGCTTTTTCTCTTCGTCGAGCAGGACGGCGTTGTAATGCTGCTTGTCCTGGTAGTTGTTGACGAGGTCGATCGAGGCGAGAAAGGGCTCGTCGGTCTGAACGAATTCGATCCCTTTTTTCAGTTCGGATTCGAGGTCCGTCCGGTCGGAATTGATTTGAAAAAAGCCGTGCTGAATTCTTTTCTGCGCGCTTTTGCGGTAGTTTTCTTTTAAAAAGCCGTCGAAATACAATCCCAGCACCCCGACGGAGAGGATGACCCCGGCGACGATCAGAAGCGACAGTTTGCCGCTGAGGCTCAGTGACTTCATCGGCTAAAAAACCGGGGGAACGTCATCCACGTTCTTCCGCGTTACGAGTTCGACGGGGATGACGATGTGTCTGGGCACCGGCTTGCCGGCCAGGATCTTCAGCGCCGTTTCAACGGCCCGGTCGCCGCCGAGCGGAAAACGGATCGACGCGGTCTGTGTCCCTTCCCGGATGGCTTGGCGTGCCTCGCTGGTATAGTCGCACCCGACCATGACGGTTTCGGAGGGATCGATCCGGTAGCGCTGCATGACGGAACGGACCCCGCTGAGCATGCTGTCGCTTTCGGAAAAGACCGCATCGAAGCGGGCCCCTTCGGCAAGCAGCTTTTCCATGACCAGAATGGTGTCGCGGCGCAGATAATTGCCGGTCCGTTTGATGACTTTGATCCCGGGATGGTGCGCGATCCGTTCCAAAAAGCCTTTGCTGCGCAGCTGGGTGACGTCGGCTTTGGGCAGCCCCTCAAGGAGTAATACGGTCCCTTGCCCGTCCAGGCGGTCGGCGATGTACTCGGCGCCCATGGCCCCGATCTTGACGTTGTCCGAGTTGATAAAGACGGTGTACTCCTCGCTGTGGATGCCCCGGTCGAGGATGATGACGGGGATCCCGGAACGGTAGGCTTTGGAGACGACGGGTACCACGGCGTCGGGATCGTTGGTCCCGACGATCAGCAGGTCCACCCGCCGGGCGATGAAGCGCTCGATCTGGCGGATCAGCAGGGAGGTCTGCCCCTTGGCATCGGAATAGACGAACGTCAGGTTCGGATGTTCCGTTACCCTGTCACGAACCTCGTACACCTGCGCCTTGCGATAGTCATTGTCCATCGTATCCTGTACGAACGCGATGGTTTTTGTCTCGTCTGCAGCGAGGAGGGAGGCCAGCAAAAGCGTAAGCAGCGCTGCCAATCTTTTTATTCCGGTCAACCTGTTTCCTTTGTCGTCATGCATTTGTGTGCACAATAATGCGCTTTCCGGTCTGTAAGACGGCACGATGACGTACTCATATGATTTGACCATTTAACAGATGCATCTTTCATTATCGGACGCTAGTGAGGGGGCACACGGCATAAAAGCCCTGCGAAATGAAACGGTTTCGCACAATAGAAAAAGGACAGTCATGAACCTTCAGAAAAAGATTTTATCCGTACCGTTTGCAGCGGCACTTCTCCTTTCGGGCAGCCTCGCCTTCGCAGACGACAGTGGCTATCGGATCGTTGCCCTGAACAGCACGGTGCACGCGACGAAAAGAAAAGAGGTCAAAGGGGCCTGGAAACAGCATGAAGAACAGGTGCGCGAGGCGCGCCGGCAGCGTGATGAACAGATGCGCGAGGAACGCGAACGCAAAGAGGCCCTGCTGCGCGAGCGGATCAAGCGCCGCGACGAGCAGCGCCGCCAGGCGCAGAAGGCGGCGTTGGCGTTTGAACGCGAGCATCGTACGATGCATGCCGCGAGGCCGGGCGAACGCTAAAGGCCGGGGCTATCGGAGTACCTCGATTTCAACCGGCATCACGCCCGCCCGGGTACTGCCGATGCGCGCAAAGGCCGAACGCGACAGATCGATGATGCGGCCTTTGACGAAAGGACCCCGGTCGTTGATGCGCACCAGCACGCTTTTGCCGTTTTCGACGTTGGTCACTTTCACCTTCGTGCCGAACGGCAGCGTCCGGTGTGCCGCCGTCATGGCGTTCTGGTCGAAGCGTTCGCCGCTGGCCGTCGTCCTGCCGTGGTATTTGTCGGCGTAGTAGGAGGCCAGACCGGACACCCGTTTGGTGTGTTTGTGTGCCGCCTTCTCCTGCGCAGGGGGTTCCGGTGACGGGGGGTCCGAGCGCGTGGAACATCCGGCGAGCAGTGCCAGCATCAGTAGGGACGTCAGCGGTTTCAGGACGTGCATTCTAGTGTTCATCGTTGTTGTGCTCCTTTTCCTTCTGCCGGGCCAGCTGGGCGTTCAGTTCGTCGAGAAACTGCCGCGCCTGCGCTTCGAATTCTTCGCGCCACGCTTCCCACTGCTCTTTGTATTTTTCGAGGCTCTTTTCATCGATGGTCAGCAGTTTCTGCTGGGCTTCCGCGGCGCTCTCGCTTCCTTCGGCGACGCGGTCCGCATCCGGGTCGGAGAGCGCGTCGCTCTGCGTTTGCATGTCTCCGGCCACTTCGTCGAGGACGCGCTTGTCTTCTTTGGAGAGCCGTCCCTCGTTTTCCTCGCGCGCCTCTTTGACGGATTCGGCCAGTTCGTCGATCTGCTCGCGCAGCGTTTCGCCGTAGCGTTCGATTCGCTCGTTGGCCCGGCGGCTGAGGGACTCCGAGAGGCGCTCCATCTGCTCGCGCATCGTTTCCATTTCGCGCTGCATGTCTTCGCGGATCACTTCGGAGGAGGCGGTGAACTGCTCGCTCAGCTGCTGCCCGATTCTGCCGAGTTCGCCCATCAGCGTCGAAAAGACCCCGCCGTGCATTCCCTCGGCCGTCCGGGCGTAATCGACTGTCCACTGCCCGTCTTTTCGCACCAGGTAGGTGATGACTTCCCTGCGTTCGTCTGCGGGGGTGCCCGGCGCGTCGAACACGGTGACGATGTCCGCCTTGTCGCCTTCGATGACGATTTTTTTCCAGGAGGGCTTGAGGCCTTTCCACTCCTGACCAAAGCCGTCGTACTCCCCGGCATCTTTCAGCGTGGAGTAGCGGACGGCGCCGTGGGCGTCATCGGCGACGACCGATTCCCAAAAGACCTCCGCCGCCTCCTGGGGGGTCCTGGGCGCCGTACAGGCCGTGACCATCGCAATAAGGAAAACCGACGTCAAAAAACGCGCAAAGAGAGAACTCATAAACCACCTTTTACAAGAGAATCATACGATGCAAAGTATACCATCCGAAAAACATGGGTGCCGTCGTGAGGGCGTGAGGCCGCGGGACAGGGTGGAGTTGTCTCTGCTTCGATATAATAAATCCATTATTTTAACAAGGTGAACAGCGTATGATGATAAGAGTGATAACGACAGGAGTGCTTCTCTCGGCGGCATTGGCAGTGACGGGGTGCGCGACGCGCCATGGCGTCGCCGTCGAAGGACGCGGCGCGCCCGTCATCGTCGAAGAGGGATACTATTACGAATCCGAACCAGGCTATTACTACGAAGAACCGGTCCGGGGGCATTACGACCGACGCTATCAGCAAAAGCGGGAGCGCGAAGCGCGCATGCGGCATGAAAAGCGGATGAAAGAGGAGCGGAAGTACCGCGAAAAACAGCTTCGCGAAGAACGAAAACGCCGCGAAAAAGCCTACCGCGAAGAGATGAAGCATCGTGAAAAGATGCGGCGCGAGGAGCGCAAGGCGCAGGAGAAGTTTGAACGCGAGCAGCGCAAGCAGCGCCAAAAAGCGGAGCGCGAAGCGCGCAAACGGCACGAGAAGGCCTACAAAGAGAAGCTCAAGCACCGTGACGAGGTGCAGCGCGAACGCCAAAAGGCGCAGCAGGAGTATTACCGAGAAAGCCGGAAAAAACACGAAGAGCGCGGCCGCGAAGAGCGTCAGCGTTACGAGGAACAGATGCGCGAGACGTACCGCTAGAGCTGTCCGTGCAACGGCAGTTGTTTCCTCTTGGCGGCAAATTACTGTAAAATCCGAAAAAAGCCGGGCGCCGACGCCCGAAAAGGCCCATTTATGCAAGCGTTCGGAAAATTTGCAACGGAACACGAGCTCGAATACCTGGTAGAACACTACCTCTATTTCAATGAACCCGACGAGAAGATCACCGCCGATGATCTGAAGGTGCTGCTCAAAAAGAAGAACAAAAACGTCGCGGGGACGATCTTTCTCTACAACCCCGTCATGGCACCGGCGGGCTACAACACGGACCGGCCGCTGGCCGAGCAGGGGTACGAATTCGACGGCAGATACACCGAACTGCAGTTCGAGAAGCTGATGGACATTTTCCAGTCGCGCATCAAGGGGTTCGAGGGGAAACTGATCGAGGTCAAGTATCTGTTCAACTACAACCGCCCCGACATCGAACCCACCTCGGTGCTGGAGACGTTTAACGAGGACATCGAAAAACTCCCGTCGTTCCAATACACCCGTTTCAGCCGGGAACTGAACTACCACGACGTCAAGAACATCCGCCTCAGCGGGAAGTTCGTCTTTTTCGCCTGGGGGAACAAGTTCGACCGGCACCACCCGAATATCCTGAATTATGCCAAGGCCATTTTCGAACAGAGCCGCAAGATCGGCAAGGCGTCCGCGTTCATTTTTGACCCGAAAATGAAACAGCAGTGGAGCGAAGAGGAGGTGCGTTTCCTGCCCCCTGTCGTCTCAGGGAAGCTCAAAACGAGAGTCACCGAGGCGATCGCAAAAGCCTTCAGCACGAATCCGCCGCAGCCGACGCCGTACGAAGCCTGAAGCCGCTCTGCCTCAGTAGAGTTTTCCGAACCGCTCCAGGTGGACCAGGTAGAGGCGCAGGTCGAATTCGAGCTGGTGGTAGCCCGGCGCCATGTGCTCGCAGAGCTGGTAGAAGGCCTTGTTGTGTTCGCGTTCTTTGAGGTGGGCGAGTTCGTGCGCGACGATCATGTTCAAAAAAGGCTCCGGGACCCGCTTGAACAGCGAGGCGATGCGGATCTCCCTCCGGGCTTTGAGTTTCCCGCCGTGCACCTTCGAGATGCGCGTGTGCAGCCCCAGCGCGTCGTCGATAACGCGGATTTTCGC
>JARROU010000144.1:0-3862 GCA_037383585.1 Campylobacterales bacterium
TCGCAATCATGTATTTCATCATCATCCGCCCGCAGCAGCAGCAGGCGAAGAAGCACAAAGAGATGGTAGAAGGCCTGAAAAAAGGGGACAAGATCGTTACAACGGGCGGTCTGATCGCCGAAGTGAAAAAAGTGGAAGAGGCTTTCTTCTCCGTAGAAATCGCCGACAAAGTGACGGCGAAACTGGCAAAAGACGCCGTTGCGAGAAAGTACGAGGATGAAGCTTAATTTCCGTGTAATCGTTTTTGCGGCGGCGATCCTGTTCGGCGTCGTCTTCTCCGTTCCGTCGATCCTTCAGACCGAGAAAGGGGCGAAGATCACCCTGGGGCTTGACCTTCAGGGCGGCCTCCATATGCTGCTGGGCGTCAAAACCGAAGAGGCGGTGACCTCCCGGCTCAAGGCGATCGCCTCGGGCATCAACCACTTCAGCGAGCGCGAAGAGATCCTGATCGACGGCCTCGCGGCAAACGACGAATCCGTGCGTTTTACCCTGCTTGACAGTGACGACGCGCCGGCGATGCAGGCGATGCTCGGCGAGATCGACGGGGCGAAGGTCGAGCACGACGGCGAAAGCTACCGCGTGACGCTGACACCCGAAGAAGTGATCAAGACCCAGAAGCAGGCGGTCGATCAGGCGATCGAAACGATCCGCAACCGTCTGGACCAGTTCGGGCTTGCCGAACCGACCGTCGCACGGCAGGGCGAGGACAAGATTCTCGTCGAACTGCCGGGCATCAAAAGTGCCGAGGAGGAGCAGCGTGCGAGAGAACTGATTTCGCGCGCGGCGAAACTGGAACTGATGGCGGTGGACGAAGAGCGTAAAATGCGTGCCTACAGCATGACGCCCGAAGAGGCGGCGCAGTACGGCGACGTGATTCTGCCCGATGCCGAGACGCCGGACGGCAAATACCTCGTCCGGGAGATCCCGATCCTCGACGGCTCCATGCTGACCGATGCCCAGGTGGCGTTCGATCAGAACAACCGCCCGGTCATCAACTTCTCGCTCAACTCCGAAGGCGCAGGACCTTGCGATCGCGCTGCGTTCGGGCGCGCTGCTGGCCCCGATTTTCATGATGGAGAAGCGCTCGGTGGGGCCGAGCCTCGGCGCGGACAGTATTAAAGCGAGCATGATTGCGTTGATCGGCGGTTTCATCCTGGTCTTCATCTTCATGATCGTCTACTACAAGGTGGCGGGCATCATCGCCAACATCGCGCTGGTGGCGAACCTTTTCCTGATCCTTGCCGTCATGGCGATGTTCGGCGCGACGCTGACCCTGCCCGGCATGGCGGGGATCGTCCTGACCGTCGGTATGGCCGTCGATGCGAATGTCATCATCTCCGAACGGATCCGCGAGCTGCTCTATCAGGGCGTCTCCATCCATAAAGCGATCGAAGAGGGGTATGCCAATGCGATGCGCGCCATCCTCGATGCGAACATCACGACCCTGATCGCGGCGATTGTGCTGTACGTCTACGGCACGGGCGCGATCAAAGGGTTCGCCATTACGATCAGCATCGGCATCCTGGCATCGATGCTGACGGCCATCCTCGGGACGCACGGCATTTACGAGATGCTCGAATCGCGGATCGCCAAGAGCAAAAATGTCAGCCTCTGGTTTGGCATCAGTAACAAGAAGGCGGCGTAATGGAATTTTTCAGACAGACAAAAACCCTTAACTTCATGGGAAAATCGAAGATCGCGATCGCGATCTCGATCCTTCTGGTCCTGGCCTCCTGGGGGATGCTGGCGTCCAAGGGGCTCAACTACGGCATCGACTTCGCCGGGGGAACGATCGTTCAGGTCAAGTATGACGCCAAGGCTCCGATCGACGACATCCGCCAAACCCTCTCGGGCAATCCGATGTACGAGGGGGCTCAGATCACCGAGTTCGGTTCGCCCGAAGAGATCATTATCCGCCTGAAAACCTCCAGCAAGGACGTGACGTCCGACATGGGTGACGTCACCCGCGAGGCCCTGAAAGGGACGGGGAACTTCGAGGTGCGCCGTGTCGACATCGTCGGTCCGAAAGTCGGAGGCGAATTGCGCGAGAAGGGCGTGATGGCGATGCTGCTGGCGATCCTCGGCATCCTGATCTACGTCGCGGTGCGCTTCGAATGGCGTTTCGCCGTCGCTTCCATCGCGGCACTGATCCACGACGTCTCCATCGCGCTGGGGGCGATTTCGCTTTTTGCCGTCGATGTGAACCTTGACGTGCTTGCGGCGCTGTTGACGCTGCTGGGGTATTCGCTCAACGACACGATCATCGTTTTCGACCGGATCCGCGAGGGCATCACCGGTTCGAAAAGTACGGACCTTGCCGAAGTGATCAACGAATCGGTCACCAAGACCCTGTCTCGTACGACCCTGACGTCATTGACGACGTTCTTCGTCGTCCTGACCCTGTTCGCGTTCGGCGGCGAGATCATCCATGCGTTCGCCTTTACGCTGCTCGTTGGGATCATCGTGGGGACCTATTCGTCCATCTTCGTCGCATCCCCGATCCTGCTGTGGTTCGGGTTCGACATCAAGAAGTACCGCCTGAAACTGGTTGAGGCGTCCAAACGCCGCGCGGAAAAAGAGAAGATGCGCGCCATGTACGAACAAGGGACGGTGTAATCCGTCCGAAAAGGAGCTGAAATGGATTGGGGTAAAGTAGTTTACGTATTTTTCACGCTGATGAGTCTGACGTCGACGGCGGGATTCCTGTATGAGCACAGCGCGGTGTCGCTGTTTGTCGCGGCGAGCCTGAACCTGATTTCGACCATCCTCAAGATCGGCGTGCGCAATCTGCTTTCGGCCGAGCTTCTGGCAAGTTCGCTGGTGGCGGACCTGCATCTGATCCCGGCATTTATCTACCTGGTGGTTGTCGGCAATATCCAGATCGCCATCGGTCTGACCATCGGCGCACTGATCGCCAACGTCTTCTCCATGGGCCTGGTCTACATCGAAAGCTCCAAAACGAGAGAAGAATATTAAATTCAAACGAAAATACAGTGGGGACGGCTGCGCGCTCGCAGCCTTGAGGAGTTACCTTGCAATATAATTCATCCGATATTGAAAAAAAGTGGCAGGCGTTCTGGGACGCCGAACGCAGTTTCGAACCGGCAGACGATTTCGATAAACCGAAAAAATATGTTCTGAGCATGTTCCCGTACCCATCGGGGCGCATCCATATGGGGCACGTGCGCAACTACACCATCGGCGACGCCTTTGCGCGCTATTACCGCCAGCAGGGCATGAACGTCCTGCACCCGATCGGCTGGGACAGTTTCGGGATGCCGGCGGAAAACGCGGCGATCAAGCACGGGGTGCACCCGAAAAAGTGGACCTACGAAAACATCGACTACATGCGCAAAGAGCTGGCCACGCTGGGACTCTCTTTTTCCAAAGAGCGCGAGTTCGCCACCTCCGATCCGCTCTATACGAAGTTCGAACAGGGCTTTATCATCGACCTCTTCGAAAAGGGGCTGCTCTACCGCAAGAAAGCCCACCTCAACTGGTGCCCGCACGACCTGACGGTCCTGGCCAACGAGCAGGTCGTCGACGGCTGCTGCTGGCGCTGCGACACCCCGATCGTCAAAAAAGAGATGAACCAGTACTACCTGCGCATCACCGACTATGCCGACGAACTGATCGACGACCTGAAAACCCTCGAGAAGGGGTGGCCGAACCAGGTGCTCTCGATGCAGGAGAACTGGATCGGCCGCAGCAACGGCCTGGAGTTCACCCTGCACCTCGACGACCACTCGAAAAAACGCCTGCGCGACCGGTTTGAAGGGTTCGAGGTGTACACGACCCGCCCCGATACGATCTACGGGGTGAGCTACACCGCCCTGGCGCCCGAACACGAACTCGTCAGCTA
>JARROU010000145.1:0-12306 GCA_037383585.1 Campylobacterales bacterium
CTCTGGAACGGACAATGGACGCCTGCGGCCTTTTGACTGTTCTCCTCCGAGACGGCTGAATAACTATAATAATAAAGCCCCGCTTTCGTCATCCCAAACTTGATTTGGGATCCCTTATCGGTCTGTCATGGCATTCTTGTAATAAAAAGTAGACCCTGAATCGAGTTCAGGATGACGCTGCAAGCAGTGATCCCACCGTGTCTCCGGCTGGCTATAGGCCAATTTATCGACTTATTATGAGCGGAACCCTGCTGTGCTTTAAGGGCCAAATTTTGTTTCTAGGGGATGGGGGAAAAGGTTTTTGAAAGAAAGCGTCCGGGAGCCTCAGCTCGCCGGGGTGTCAATCGCGGTGAAGTAGCTCTCGTGGTGCAGGGCGCGTTCGTCGTGGTCGCTGTGGCGCAGGGCGGTTTCGTTCGTCTCGCCGGTACGGATCCGCTCGACCTCGAGTACCGGCGTCACCCACATCTTGCCCGACCCCTTTCCCAGGTCCCTGGTATTGGATCGGATCGCCTCTTTGGCGCTCTCTTTGAACAGCTCGTTCGAGACGACGATGTCGAGCCGGATGTTTTCGTCCAGCTCGATCGTGCCCTCGTCGATAAAGGCCAGTCCGCCCTTGCCGATCACTTCGCTGATGGTGACTCCCTCGATGGTACGCTCTTTGAGCTCCTGTAAAACATCACTGAGGCAACTGCGGTTGAAAATGGCTGTCAACTGGTACATGGCCAATCCTTTCTGTGAAAAGTTATTAATGTACTTGCATAATGCGTTCCCGGTGTAGGGCAGCGACATTTTTGTCGTGTCCGGCCCCTTTTTTGACCGATATGACTCTGGAACACCATTTGCATTTACCGATTTAGAAATCACAACGAACATTGAATGGACCGCTGAAACGGTTTTGAAGATGTTTCTGAAAAGGGGTCACAATGGCGAGAGACGATTTGATTGGCGGAGCGCTCTGGGAAGAGTATTCGACCGAAGTACAGCGAAGAATGAACGATCCGATTAATATGGGTGAGATCACGGAAGACGAAGCCGGCGAAGACAAACTCGTCATTGCCGATTTCGGTGCGGAGAGCTGCGGCGACGCGGTACGCCTTTACTGGCTCATCGATCCGAAGACCGATACCATTAAAAGCAGCAAATTCAAAAGTTTCGGCTGCGGGACGGCGATCGCCAGTTCCGATATGATGGCCGAGCTCTGTATGGGCAAGACCGTCGACGATGCGCTCAAAATCACCAACATCGACGTCGAAAAAGCGCTGCGCGACTCCGAGGATATCCCGGCGGTTCCGGGGCAGAAGATGCACTGTTCGGTCATGGCGTATGACGTCATCAAGAAAGCGGCATCGCTCTACAAGGGCGTCGACATGGAGAGCTTCGAAGACGAGTTTATCATCTGTGAATGTGCCCGCGTGACGCAGGACACCATTATGGAAGTCATCAAGCTCAACAAGCTTGACTCGATCGAAGCGATCGTCGATTATACCAAGGCGGGCGGTTTCTGTAAATCGTGTGTCAAGCCTGGCGGCCACGAAGCAAAAGACGTTTACCTGGTCGACCTGCTCTCCGAAGCGCTCGAGCAGCTCGAAGCCGAAGACAAGAGCCGCAAGATCATCGAGGCCAAGGGCGACGGCACTTTCGAGTCGATGGGCCTCGTGCAGAAGATCAAGGCAGTCGAATCGATCCTCGAACAGTACACTCTCTGGGACTGGGTACGTTCCGAAAAGAGCCCTACCGGGAAGAAAACTACGTGCTCAGCTACAAAGAAGCGGTCAAGACGGCGGTATCAAACGGCATCAACGTCATCGATACGGCCATCAACTACCGCTATCAGATGAGCGAACGGGAGATCGGCGAAGCACTTTCGGAGCTTTTTGCCGAGGGGAAAGCGACACGCGACCAGCTCTTTATCACCTCCAAGGCCGGTTTCCTGCCGCTCGATTTTCCTTTTCCGGAAAACCCGTATGAATGGATCGACGAGACCGTCGTAAAGCCGGGACTGGCATCAAAAGAAGAGATCGTCGTCGACCAGCACTGCCTGAGCCCGGAGTACCTGCGATGGAGCGTCGAGACGTCACTGAAGAACCTGGGGGTCGAGACCCTGGACGCGCTCTTTTTGCACAATCCGGAAATGCAGCTGGGCTACGTCGACTACATGACGCTGCGGATGCGGATCGCGCGGGCGTTCAAGCTTTTCGAACAGCTTGTGGACGAGGGCAAGATACGCGCCTACGGCATTGCGGCGTGGAATGGTTTTCTGTACGAGGAGGGGCATACGGAGTATCTCAGCCTGAAAGACATCGTGACAATCGCCGAAGAGGTCGGCGGACCGGGTCACCATTTCAGGTACGTCGAGAGCCCGTTCAATCTCGCCAAACCGCATGCGTACAGCTACGCGAACCAGAAGGGGCCCGACGGGCGCTACTACACGCTGCTGCAGGCGGTGCACGGCTACGGGCTGCAGTTCTTTGCCGCCTCGTCGCTGCTGCAGATGAACCTCTTCAAAGGCAAATTCGACGAGCAGCTCTCGGAGATGCTGGGGACGGGCGAGCTCAACGACATTATCAGTGCCCTGCAGTTCGCCCGCTCCGGCGGGGTTTTGAGCGCGCTGTTCGGCGCGGCAGACCCGCAGCACGTCCAGGAGAATGCGCTGCTGGCCTATCTTCCGCAGGTACCGCAGGAGACGCTGAAGAAGCTCGTAAAGGGCGAACATGCTCTATGACGTGATCGTCGTAGGCAGCGGAATTGCCGGACTCTATTCGGCGCTCTTTGCCAATCGGGCCGGCTGCAAGGTTGCGGTCCTGACCAAAAGCAACCCGTTCCGTTCCAATTCCGCCGTCGCTTCGGGCGGCATCAATGCCGTCATCAACGTCGGCGAATACGATTCCGTCGAACGGCACGTCAACGATACGCTGGAGGGTTCCGACGGGCTGGCGAATGCCGGCAGCATCCGCAAGATGTGCGCGCAGGCGCCTGAGATCGTAGCGGAACTCAGAGACATGGGCGTCGGGTTCGATACGGACGAGAGCGGCGGGATCGCCCAGCGCCCCTTCGGGGGTGCAAGCGCGGACCGGACCTGCTACATCGCCGACCGGACGGGTTCGGCCATCGTACAGACGCTGCTGATGCAGTGCCGCAGCGAAGGGGTGCACATCCTGGCCAACCACAAGTTCCTCAATCTCTGCACTTTCAAAGAGAAACTCTCGGGCGTCACGGTGCTGCGTCGCCGCGATTCGCAGGTAATCGCCTATGCCTGCAAGTCGCTCATCCTTGCCGGGGGCGGCTATGCGGGCATCTTCCGCGGTCATTCCACCAATGCGCAGGAGAGTTCGGGGGACGTGATCGCCGCCGCGCTGCGTTCGGGGCTTCGGCTCTCGAACATGGAGTTCGTGCAGTTCCACCCGACGACGCTCGCGAACAACGGCGCTTTGATCAGCGAGGCCGCGCGCGGGGAGGGGGCCTACCTCGTCGACGAGACAGGCGAGCGTTTTACCGACGAGCTTCAGACCCGCGACAAGCTCTCACGCGCCATTGCCGAGCACATGCGCGACGGGCACAGGGTCTATCTTGATTTCCGGCATCTGGACGAAAAAGTCATCGAAACAAAGCTGCCATCGGCACGAAAAATGGCCCTGAACGGTGCCGGGGTCGACATCACCAAAGAGCTGCTTGAAATCACGCCTTCCGCGCATTACAGCATCGGCGGGATCTGGACGCGTGACGATACGTCGACGGACATGGCGGGGGTGTTCGCCTGCGGCGAGTGCGCCGTCACCGGCGTGCACGGCGCCAACCGTCTCGGCGGCAATTCGCTGCTCGAAGGCGCCTATTTCGGGCGCCTGGCCGGGGTCGAGGCGGCGCGCTGGGCCCGCCGGCGGGAGTTCCGCCCCATCGACTACCGCGACGTCGACCGCGAAAGCCGCCGCATCGAGCTGATCCTGGACGGAGAGAGCCTTTACAACATCAACGCGATGCGTAAGAACCTGGGAGAGTCGCTCTTCCGCGACGCGGGTGTTTTTCGCAGCGAGGAGACGCTCTCCTCCGCGCTGGAGTACTGCCACTACCTGATGGGCAAGAAGCACGGGCTGCACTGCGTGAACAAGGAGCGCGACAACAACGTCGAACTGGTTTCCATCCTGGAGTTCGAGAACGCCCTTACCATCGCCGAGGCGATGATCTTTTCGGCGCTCAAGCGCAAGGAGAGCCGCGGGGTGCATTTCCGCGAGGACTACCCCGGGCGCGACGACCGCTATTTCAACGCGGCCTCCTACATCACGCTGATGGGGCGCGATTATATGAAGATCTCGTTCGAGCGGGCCGTGCAGGGCAGCCTGTGGCACAACACGAAAAAGGCGCTGGCCTCCATCAAGGGTTAAAAAAGGAATGAGAAAGAAAAGCACCAAGGGTGCGCGCTCGAAGAAAGTGCCCTTGGGGTGCGGGCTCTCTGCCGAAGATGCAGCCTGCGGAATTCCGCAACGCAGTGAGGACAAAACTCAGCGTTAGCGTAGGTAAAGGGGCTTTGCTCCTTTAGCGTTAAATTCAGTAAAAAGGACTAAACAATGGCAAAAGTAATGTTACGTGACAACGGCGAGGGACAGATCCTCTTTTATGTGGCAAAGAAGGATATGGAGGAGATCATCAGCGGTCTCGAGTTCGACAGCGATGAGAAGTGGGGCGGCAACGTCAACCTGACCAACGGTGACGTCTGGTACATCAAACCGGGGCCGAAAAAGCTCCCGGACGAAGTCGACGCGAAGATCGTTTCCCGCGGCGACGACTGATCATTACGGCACGAGGCCTTAGCGGCGTCCGCCGAAGGCCTTGAGCATCCGCTTGACGCTGGAAAGCTTTTTCTTGCGCAGGTCGACGGTGCATTGCGGCTCGCCCGCATCCGTCTCTTCACAGAGTTCAAAACTTCCTTCAAACTGCTTCAACAGGTTTTCCACTTTCGTGTCGTTCTGCGCGTCTTTCATTTGCTGGCACAGTGCCGTATCGTCGGCTCTCAGGAACTGGACCGTTCCGTCCGTAAAGATGATTTTAGTGGTCAATGAACACCTCGTATAGTGATAAAGTAAAAACCTGAAATTTTACCACAGAAAAAAGTGAATTGATCAAATAATATACAAATCGGGCTGCGGCGGCCCACCGATCCGGATCGAAGTCCACGGGATCGAAGGTCGTCTGGAGGGCCTCGTAGGCCTTCCGGTACTCCCCGTAGTCGTCCATGGAACGGGTGCACCATGGCTCGTCCTCCGATCGCGCACAATGGCCTTGTGCAGCGGGATGTTCGTCGGGACGCCGTCGAGGTAGAATTCGTCCAGCGCGCGGCGCGCCTTGCGCACGGCGCCTTCCCAGTCCAGCGACCAGAGGATGAGCTTGCCGATCATGGAGTCGTAGTCCGGCGGGATGACGTAGCCGGAATAGAGGCTCGTATCCATGCGCACCCCCGGTCCGCCCGGCGCCATGTAGTTCGTGATCTTTCCGGCGGAGGGGAAAAAGTTCTTCTTCGGGTCCTCGGCGTTGATGCGGAACTCGATGGCGTAGCCCCGGAAGACGATTTCCTCTTGCAAGAAGCGAAGCTTGTCACCCGCAGCGATCTCGATCATGCGCTGAATTATGTCGATGCCGGAGATGAGCTCTGTGACGGGGTGCTCCACCTGCACGCGCGTATTCATCTCGATAAAGAAGATATTGTCGCTTTCATCGACGAGGAACTCGACGGTGCCGACGCTTTCATACCCCAGGCGGATCATTGCTTTGGTGGAGATAAAACGTCGCCCTTGCCGAAGAACTTCTTCGCTTCGGACGTTGCGGATTCGAAAAGCGCGTTGAAATCTTTTTCCTGCCGGACGATGCGCATGCCGCGTCCGCCGCCGCCGAAGGCGGCCATGATGATGCCCGGGAAGCCGATCTCCCTGGCGACCTGCGCCGCCTCGCTGACATCGGTGACGGCGTCTTCGGTCCCTTCGATGACCGGGACGCCGATCGCTTTCATTGCCGTTTTCGATGCGGTCTTGTCACCGAACAGGGCGATGTGCTCTGCCTTGGGGCCGATGAAGATGATGCCGTTGTCCTCGCAGGCTTTGGCAAACTCCTCATTTTCGCTGAGGAAGCCGTAGCCGGGGTGGATCGCTTCGCATCCCGCTTTGAGCGCGAGCGAGACGATACGATCATAATCCAGGTACGCCTGGAGCGAATTGCCGAGTATGGGGTAGCATTCGTCGGCTTTTCGGACCCAGATTCCTTCCGCATCGACTTCGGAGAACATGGCGACGCTGGTGATTCCCAGCTCCTTGCAGGCGCGGATGATCCGCAGGGCGATCTCTCCGCGGTTCGCGACCAGTACTTTCGTGATATTTTTCATAATTCTCTCCGTTCCGGACCCCGTGAAGTGTCCGTAGAAAATAGATGGGAATATTTTAAAGGCTTCTCAAAAATAATTCTTCTTTTTCCTTGCGTCTATAGTGCTTTGAATTTGTCAATTATATAATTTAATATTGTTTAGTTAGTTGTCTATCAGTGCTATAATATTTGAATGAGAAAAGAGACGCTTCAAAAACATACGAAGATCGCCAACGATGTCCTCTACTACATCTATACGCACATCGAGACCCACATCGATCTGGAGGAACTCAGTCGCGACCTCGGGGTCAGCAAATTCCATATGCACCGGATTTTCAAGGAGGTGTTCGGGATGAACATCTATGAGAGCATCAAATCGATCCGTCTGCAAAAAGCGTCGAGCCTGCTGCTGACCAACAAGTACTCGACGATCTCGGAGGTGGCCGCGCAGTGCGGATACAGTTCGCATTCATCGTTTATCAAGGCGTTCAAATCACGGTTCGGGAAAAGCCCGAAGCGGTGGCGCGAGGGCGGGTACAAAACCTATTCTGACCGTCTTCTGCGCCAGTCGGGGATCGAGGCGGGCAGGGCGGAAGCGTTTGAGGGGATGGAGCCTGTCATCGAGAAGCGGCCGGAGATGCAGAGCTACTACATCCGGCATAAGGGGTATGATACGGCGATTAAACAGACGTGGCAGAAGCTGCAGACCTGGGTGCTGAACAACGGCTTGTCAGATTATCAGCAGATCGCGCTGTTCCACGACAACCCGACGGTCACGCCGCTGGACGAATGCCGGTACATCGCCTGCATCGTGACGGGGGAAAAAGAGCACATCGAAAGCGACCGCCTGCCGAAATTCAAGATCTCGGGCGGGATCTACGCGCGCTTCGATCTGCAGGGGAAACATGAGGATTTTCTGCGTTTTATCCACTGGGTCTACCATGTCTGGCTGCCCCGCAGCGAGTATGAAACGACGACGAAACCCTCCTATGCCATCTACCGAAAGAACAATTTCCTCTCCGATGACGGCACATTCGATCTGAGTTTCTACATCTCGATCCGGTACTAGCTTCCCATCAGGTGCCGTACAGCAGTGCGGCAGGGCTGGAGTAGAACGCCAGGGCCGTACCGCAGCCGTTACAGTCGAAATGTGAAGCATTTACCGGAAGGGTACGGGTGTAAAAAAGCATTGCCATGTGATCTCCTTGTAACAAGAAAGATGCAAGAGTTATTCCGGCCCGTTTACGGCAGTTCAAGGCGGTAGCCGAAATAGGGATCGGCCGTCTCGCTTTTGACGATGCCCGAAGCGTGTTTGAGGTGAAAAGAGAAAAGGTACTCATGGTCCCAGATACCGATGGCGCCGGAGGGAACAGCCGTATCGAAGCTCACATGCACGCGCCCGTTTTGCAGATCGGCTTTCAGGTGTTCGACGGGACGTCCGGGGTGGAGGAAGAAGCCGCCCCGGTAAAAGAGCATGGCGTATCCCTCCGGACTGAGGAGCATTTTTGCCTCTTCGGGTTCCAGGTGGCCGTTGCGGTTCGTGTCGTGGTCGAGCAGGATCAGACCGGAAGTGATGTCGTCGATGAGCCAATCGACGTGCAGCCTTTTTTGCGGTGCGTCATAATTGACGGAAAGGTCGACAAAAATGTGCGGATGCGCATACAGCAGCACCGGCACGAGCAGCGCGGCTGCACATCTAAAGCAAATGCCCAAGTTTTTTCTTTTTGGTCCCGAGATAGCCGGCGTTGCAGGCGTTTGGTTCGGTGATGCAGGGCAGGCGCTCGACGATTTCGACCGACGTCAGCCCTGCGATCTTGCGCGGATTGTTCGTGACCAGGCGGATCGCGCGTATGCCGTAATGGTGCAGGATGTATTCGGCGATTTCGAACGAGCGTTCGTCGTCTTTAAAGCCGAGCATGCGGTTGGCTTCCACGGTATCGTATCCGCGGTCCTGCAATGCATAGGCGTTGACCTTGTTGAGCAGCCCGATGTCGCGCCCCTCTTGGCGCAGGTAGAGCACCATCCCGCCTTCGCGGTCGATAAACTTGAGCGTGTCGGCGATCTGGTTCCCGCAGTCGCATTTCAGGCTGCCCAGCGCGTCACCGGTCAGGCACTCGGAGTGGATGCGCACGACGGGGATCTCGGGCAGCGGATCGGTGAAGATGGCCAGGTGCTCTTTCTCCCCCTCTTTGAAGGCCTGGATCTTGAAGGTTCCGAAACGGCTCGGCAGGTTGGCGACGGAGGAACACTGCACGGTTTCGGGGCGAAACGGCCGCGGCGGATTCCGGTCCGCTTCGGGGTTGAAAGGCTGTGTCATTCTATTCCTTTTTTCGGTTGGGATTCGGCGCGGAGGCAGCGTTCGCACAGGCCGGTGAGGGTGAGGCTGGCCTGCTTGACCCGGTGCGGCCGGGCCATCGCGGCAAAAAGGCGCGCCGCGTCGGTTCCGAAGCCCTCAAGACAAAAGAGTGTGTCGCACCGTTCGCAGCGGAAGTGCGGATGTTCGCCGCTGCCCGCTCCGCTGTACTCGTACAGGAGGGTACTGTCTTTGCCCGGAAGCTCCCGTGCAATTCCGCATGCGCCGAACTGCTGAAGCGTCCGGTACACGGTGGCAACATTCACGGGGTCTGTATCCGTGCAAAGCCGGTGCAACTCGTTGGCAGAGACGGGATGGCGGGTGCTTTTCAGCGCCCTGAGGATGAGGGCTTTGTTTTTCGTGTTTTTTATACCGGCCTGTTTCAGTTCGGCCTGACGGTAGGGGGCTAGATATCGATGCCGTATTTCTTGATCTTGTAGCCGATCTGCCGGGGCGTCATGCCCAGCTGCGCCGCGGCCTTCGTCTGGATGCCCCGGTTCTCGATCAGTGCTTTGATAATGGACTCTTTTTCCATCTCCTGCAGCGTCGCCTTGGTTACCGTGTGCGGCTCGGCCGGTTCGGCCGGTTCGGGGTGGACGTCGTGGACGGCGGGCTGCGGTGCGGCGGCCGTTTCGACGGGCTGCGGCGTCTCCGGCGCCGGCGGGTTGTACATGCGCTGGTAGTTGAACGGCAGGACGTGGTTGAGCATCTCCGGCTGCACTTCCCCTTCGGGACAGATCAGTACCAGGCGCTCCATCGTGTTTTGCAGTTCGCGGATGTTCCCCGGCCACGGGTAATCGAGCAGCAGCTCCAGCGCGGCTTTGGAAAGCGTCATGCTCTTGTGGTGCTCCTTCATAAACTTTTTCATGTAGTGTTCGATAAGCAGCTTGACGTCCTCGTAGCGTTCGCGCAGCGGCGGCAGGTTCAGCGGGATGACGTTGAGGCGATAGAAGAGGTCCTCGCGGAATTCTCCCTTTTTGACCATCTCTTCGAGGTTCCGGTTCGTTGCGGCGACCAGACGTACGTCGGTCTTGACCGTCTTGGTCCCCCCGACGCGTTCGAACTCCTGTTCTTGCAGGATGCGCAGCAGTTTGACCTGCAGCGATGGCGTGATGTCGCCGATCTCGTCGAGGAAGAGCGTGCCGCCGTCGGCCAGCTCGAAACGCCCCTTGCGCATCTCTTTGGCGTCGGTAAAGGCGCCTTTCTCGTGACCGAAGAGTTCACTTTCGAGCAGCGTTTCGCTGATGGCGGCGCAGTTGAGCTTGATGAACGGACCGTTTTTGCGGCGGCTGAGGTTGTGCACGGCGGTCGCGATGAGCTCCTTACCCGTTCCCGTCTCGCCGCGCACGAGGATCGTGGCGTCCGTCGGTGCGACGGTCTCGAGCATGCTGAAGATCTGGCGCATCTTGGTGCTTTTGCCGATGATGTTTTCGAAACGGTGCTCGCTGAGCATCTCTTCTTGATAGTACATTTTGAGCTCGGTGAGCTCCTCTTTCTCCTTGAGATAGCGCTGCTGGATGGCGAAGGTCCCGCTGAACAGCGAACCGACGATGGTGAGCATCCGCACGATTTCGTCGAAGTTCAGCGGCGAATCGGCGCCGAGATTGGCGGAGATGACGCCGGTGACGGCGTCGTCCTGGATGATGGGCACGGCCACGTAGGAGACGGCCTTGGTGTTGAGGATTCCCAGTTTATTGAGGTAATCAATGTTGTTGTGGATGTTCTCGATGACGACGGGCTCCGCACCCTGGGCCGCCATTCCGGTTGCCCCTTCGCCGATGCGGTCGGTCGCCATCATGCGCTGCTGTTCGGAGAGGTCGATGGAAGCGTAGAGTTCCAGGACGTTTTCATCATTGAGCAGGAAAAGGGCGCAGCGTTCGAGATAGTTGTGGCGCTTGAGCAGGCGCATGCCCTGTTCAATCGTTTCTTTGATGTCGGTGGTACCGGCGAGCATGACTGCGATCTCGTAAAGCAGTTCGATCTCTTTGTAGGCGAAGGTCAGAGAACAGGTCTGGCATTCGGGCCGGTCGGGAATGGGAAGGGTGTCAAGCATCATGGCAAATCTTTCAAAGCGTATTAATCTGTAATCCAAATTATAAGCGAAAAAGTGACAAAAGTGTCGTATAAAAAATAGGCAATTACGCAGAAAGCCCAGGCACGGATATTGCATATACTTGTAAAATCACCAAGAGGACATGTCATGGAAATTACGGTACACGGCACACCGACACCACTGAAGGGTAAAGAGGTAAACATCGGCGGTGAAGCGCCGGCGGCGCGTATTACGAAACTCGACGGTACGCAGAACGTTATCGGTATGATCGCACCGAACACGCAGCTGCTCATCGCGATACCATCGCTCAAAACCGAGGTCTGTTCCCTCGGAGCAAAAAAGTTCAACGACCTGCTCAAGACCTACAAGAAGCTCGATGCCATCATGATCACGACGGACGATCTGGATTTCGTGAAGGATTTTGCAGAAAAAGAGTCCATTGATGCAGCGGAACTCGTCGTAGACGCCGGTCGCAACTTCGCAAAGAAGTACGGACTGCTGATCACCGAAGGCAAGCTGAAAGACCGCCTGGCCCGTGCCGTGTACGTCATTGACCGCGACGGACTCGTCGCGTACAAGGAAATCGTGCCCGAGATCGTCGACGAAGTCAACTACGACGCCTGTATCGAGGTCGTCGACAAGCTGGTAAACGAGAAGAAAACCGGCCACTCCCATGAAGAATGGATGTCAGTGTAACTGACTCCATTGAAAGGAGACGTCATGGCGGAAAATTACATTGCCTGGCTGCTTGAGCGCGGGTTCGACCCCAGCAACCTGGAATCGCGCGCGTTCAACGGAAACACCCCGCTGCTGCAGGCGGCACTCGAGGGGAACGAGATGATGGTGAAGCGGCTGCTCGAAGCGGGGGTCGACCTCTATGCCGTCAACCACGACTACAATGGCGTCATCTTCAACGCCTGTTACGCCGATAACGCCGCGATCATCGCACGGCTCTGTGACGCGGGCGCGGACATCAATGATGTCAACGAAAACAGCGAGACCCCGCTCATGTACGCCGTCTCCGCATCGAAACTGCACAGCGTCAAGGCGCTGATCGCACGCGGGGCGGACCGCGGCATACAGAACATGGATGGCCTCAGTGCCATCGATTTCGCGACCGATCGGGAGGTGTTCCGTCAGCTCCGCGCCGCATGAGCTCTATGACGCCACCGTTCTTTCGCCGGAAGATGTGACGGCAAACAGCGGTTTCCTCTCCTGGGAGGAGCAGCCATCCGCGTTCAAACATTATCCGGAGTTCCTTCCCCGTATCCCGTGCGACGACCGCCTCATGATGCAGGCGCTGCGTACGGCGAGAACCGTGACGGACACAAGGGACTTTGACGGGACGCCCTATCATCGCCTCAGCACACCCTCCGCCGGCAATCTGCATCCGCTCGAACTCTATGTTCAGATCCGCGGTGTGGAAGGCACCGTGTCGGGGATCTATCATCTCGATGCGCTGCATGATGCGCTCGTGCGGATCGAGGAGGTCGAGCGGATGCAGATTGCCGGCGGAGGGTGTGCTGAGGCGATGATAGGGCGTCCCGTCAAAGTCCCT
>JARROU010000146.1:0-6024 GCA_037383585.1 Campylobacterales bacterium
TCGGCGAATACGCCGCCACGAACGAAGCCGAATTTTTCGCCGTCGCTTCCGAACGATTCTTCATGCGGCCCGAACCGCTCCGGCACCATTCTTCCGGGGACGTCAGGTAGAAAGACTCAAGGAGACTGTAGAGTGCCGGAAAATGGTGCCGGAGCGGTTCGGGCCGCATGAAGAATCGTTCGGAAGCGACGGCGAAAAATTCGGCTTCGTTCGTGGCGGCGTATTCGCCGAGCAGCTGGTATTTTTCCGAAAGGTGGCCGTGCTCCAGCGCGTGCTCAAGGGTTTTGAACGCATGTCCCAAAACATGTTCCCATGTTTTTTCCTCAGCATTGGGCAGCAGCGGAACCCCGTCCGAGAGCCCGTCTTCAAAATCGAGGATGTGCGCGAACTCGTGGATGATGACGTTATGTTCGGAGGGGTGGTAGGCTTCTGCTTCGGCGTCATGCCATGAGAGCACGACGGTATCGGGAGAGGACTGCCCGTCGAGCACGGAACGGCCTTTTGAGACGATCCCGCCGTGCTCATGGAGCTCGTCGACGACGAAGTCGTCCGAGTATAGAATGATCGTCTGCAGCGAAGGGTAGCCGTCCCCGGGCCGGTTCTGTACCATCAGGCAGGCGTAAAAAGCGGTGACGATCTTCATCTCGTCGGTGATGTCGAGTCCGGCACCGACCTAGGTTTTCATATGAATAAAGATCAGGATTGAACGTTCGATGCGTGTTTTCTGATCCGATGTCAGCCGGGGGTAATGGAGCGTCTTTTCAAGATAGGCGCGCCACGGATTCGGAAAGGGCATGGTCTTGAGTGTTTTAAGGAGCCGACGGTGCCGGTAGGAACGGACAGCGGTAAATAGGATAACGGTGAAAAAAAGCGCGGTAAAAATGAAAAGCAGTGCTAAAGGGTAGGACATCGACGCCCTTTGTGATCGGAAAGCAAACGGCCAACACTCCAGGGAGGGTGCGACTGACGTCTTCATCGGGAGCGCCGCAGATAAAAATGGCCTTACTTTCTCGCACGGCGTCAGGAATGCGCGCGTTTTTAACAGACCCCTAACACTTTTTCAATATAATTACTTTAAATCTAAAATATAAGAGAGGCAAAAGATGACTGGTATTGATCTCGGGACGATTTTTCTCGTCGCTTTTTTGGGAAGCATCGGCCACTGTATCGGCATGTGCGGTGGTTTCATCATGGCGTACAGCGCGGCCAAAATTGACCAGAACTGGAGCAAGGCGCACCAGAGCACGGCGCATTTCCTTTACAATATAGGCCGGGTCGTCTCCTACATGATCATTGGGGCGGCTTTCGGGCTGATGGGCAAGATCTTTTCGTTTTCCATGGCGAGCAAGGGAGCGCTGTTCCTGTTCATCGGCATACTGATGGTGCTGATGGGGCTTTCGCTGATGGGCAAGCTGAAGTTCATCACCTATCTCGAGAGCAGCGGGGCCAACAGCAACCTTTTCCGCCGTCTTTTCCGCGCGCTGATCGCTTCGAAAACATTGCCGAGCTTTTTCCTGCTCGGGATGCTCAACGGCTTCGTTCCCTGCGGGTTCGTCTACTTTTTCGCCGCCTTTGCGGCGGCCACCTCCTCGCCGCTGTGGGGGGCGGTCGTGATGCTGGTCTTCGGACTGGCCACCGTTCCGGTCCTCTTCACCGTCGGTTTTTTCGCCGGGCTGGCGCAGAAGATGCGGTTTCGCGAAGCCGCCGTCAAAGTGGCCGGCGCACTGGTGATTTTCTACGGCCTCTTCACCGGCTACAAGGGCTATATGCTGATTGAACACCCCGAGACGATGCAGACGAAGATGAAGCATATGAAACAGGAACTCGGGCAGCAGCTCGAAACAAAGAAACACGAGTAGCGCAGGGGCTCATGCCCCGCTTCTGCAGCGCAGGTCGACAAGCGCGGCCTCTTTGACCTCTTTTTGAATAATCCATCCCGCCAGATCGAACCAGGCGACGCCGCCGGAGAGGATCTCCGAATCGGCCGTTACGGCGATACCAGTGCACGCCCTGATTCTACTGTCCACCTCGTTCGCGGTGTGCGCTTCCATCGGGACTGAGAGTTTTCGCGCCGTTTCGTTGACGAGTTCGGCGACCCTTCCGCTGTTGGAAACGGGCCGGTCGAAGAGCCATAACGCTTCTTGGATGCGGGCCTCTTTGAGCGTTTTGGCTGCCAGTTCAACCGCATGTTCGGTCTCCGCGCGAAGGGAATACGAGCCGTGGATATTGGCGATGTCGCGGTAGCAGTTGTCCGTCCCGATCAGGATGATACCGCCGCCCAGTGCCGTCTCCAGGGTAATGAGCAGATTGAATCCGTCGATGCAGAGCGTCTTGCCCTGCAGCGCTTCGAACGCCGTCGGGGCGCTGCGCGGTTCGCCGTCGCCGGCCGCGTGAATGATGGCAAGCCGTTCGCGTTCGGTCAACTGATACCGGTTGCCGACCAGCTTCAGCGACGCGTGCGGACTGTAGTGCCTCTGCAGCAGCCACGAAAGATCGCAGACGGCCCGCCGCAGCATGTTCAGGCGTTTCGGATCGAAAAACAGCGCGTCCTCGGGCGCCGGTCCCCGGTGCTTACGCATCTTTTTCGCACCGCATCGCGACGAACGCCCCTTCGCCGTAGCCGGGTCTGATCCCGCCCCGCATGGAGGCCAGGGTTTCTCCGAAGAGCGTCTGGCGTACCGCACACCGGACGAAACCGCTCTTCTTCAGAAGCGTTTCGACTTCCCGGGCACTGAAAAACCGGGCCGTTTTGTAGAAACGGCTCTGGGCTTTGTGCGCCTGGTAATGCCGTCCCAGCGGCGTCTCCTTGTCGACAAAACCGATGATGACGCTGCCGCCGGGCCTCAGGATGCGGTAGATCTCCGAGAGCGCTGTTTCGGCGTTGTCGACGAAACAGATGGTGGTGACCATCAGGACAAAGTCATGGCTTTCGGCCGGGATCGGCATCGCCTCGGCCGTGCCCGGGATGATCTCAATGCCGCGTCCGCGGGCGATCTGTGCCATTTTTTCCGAGGGTTCCAGCCCGGTCCTGATCCCCAGCGGCGCCGCGAACCGTCCCGTGCCGACCCCGACCTCTATGCCGTTATCAAAATCGGGAAGCAGTGCCTTGAGGGCTTCAAGCTCCTCGGCATAGACAGCGCTGTGCTCTTCGAACCATTGGTCGTAGTGTTCCGTCAGGCTTTCGAAAGGCTCAATGTTCGGCATCAAAGCGCTTTCAGGCCATTTTCCCGGCGAAGTACGCCGTCATGTGTTCGAGGGTGTCGACCTGTGCGTAGTCCGATTCGGGCACTTCCACTCCCAGCACATCGCTCAGCGCCGTCAGCAGGTTGAGAAAATCGAAGGAGTCGATCTCCAGGGCGCGCTGCAGGTTCTCGTTTTCGGGGACAGGCTCCCCTTCCAGTTCCGGCGCGATGACGCCGATCTGTTCGATGATGGCTTTTCTGATCTCGTCTGTCGTCACAGCAGTTCCTCCGGTGTCTGTAAAAGCTGGTTGAGGCGGGTCAGGAAGAACGCCCCGATCCGTCCGTCGGTCGCGCGATGGTCGCCCGCCAGGGTCGCCTGCATGACCTTTTTGACCGTGAGGGTGCCCCCCTCGGCCCAGGGGGCATCGGCGATCTGGCCGAAGCCGACCAGCGCCACCTGCGGCGGATAGATGACGCCGTAGACCCGTTCGACGCCGAGGTCGCCGAGGTTGGTGATGACGATGGTCTGCTGCGTCATCTCGGAGCTGCGGAGCTTGCCCGAGCGTGTACGGGTGATGAGGTCGTGCAGGGCCGCCATGGTCTGGTCGAGGTCCATCGTATTCGCGTCGATCAGCGCAGGGGTGATGAGGCCGCCGGAGCGCAGGGCGACGGCAATTCCGGGGTGGACCGCCGCGCTCATTTTCAGCGTATTTTCTTTCCAGAAGCCGTTGAGTTCGGGCACCGCTGCGAGGGCCTTGACGACGGCGCGGATGAGCAGGGCGGCGGGAAGGATGCGCTCTTTGATGCTGCGCTGCTCGTTCTGCGCTTCAAGCCACTCCAGTGCCGGCGTCATGTTGATGGGGGTCGAGAGATAATAGTGCGGGATCTCGGCATTGGAACGGCCCATCGCTTTCGCGATCGCATCGCGCATGCCCTCGGGCCGGATGCCTTCGTGTTTCTTGGGCTTGGCGGCGGCTTCGACGGCATCGAGGCCGATCTTCCCCGCCGTCGCGGCGGCAAGCGCATCCAGGTCGACGCCGAGCTCCTGCGCCCGCTTTCGGGCCGCCGGCGAGATTTCAGCGCGGCGGGTTTCGGCGGGTTCGGGCTTCGCCTGCGCGGGTTTTGGTTTCTGCTCCCGCGGCGCGGCCGCTGCGGGCGCTCCGCCGGAGAGTTCGGCCAGTGCCGCCTGCAGCTGTTCGGCGGTTTCGTTCTCCGTGCGGATGAGTGCGAGCGGCGTGCCGACGGCGTACTCCGTTCCGGGTTCGCCCAGCAGCGTGTCGACGGTGCCCGTTTCGAACACCTCGATCTCGATCACCCCCTTGCTCGTTTCGACTTCGGCGATGACGTCGTTTTTGTCGACCTTGTCGCCCGCTTTGACTTTCCACTCCATCAGCACGGCCGATTCCATATCGGCACCGAGGCTGGGCATTTTGAAGACACTCATGCTTCCCCCTTCGCTTTGCGTACCGCCGCGATGATCTTTTCCGGGCTGGGGAGGGCCGCATCTTCGAGATGTTTCGCATAGGGAATCGGTACTTCCGCCGTACGTGGGTCTTTTTCACCGAGGCCATGATGCGCTCGTCGTCCAGAGGGCGCAGGCTGCGCAGGTCGATCACTTCGGCGTCGATGTTTTCTTCCGCCAGCGTTTCCGCCGCTTCGAGCGCCTTGTCGACGTTGGTGCCGTAGGCGAGAATCGTGACGTCTTTTCCGGCGCGTTCCGTTTTCGCCCTGCCGATCGGAAGCGGTTCGGCAGCGGGATCGAGTTCGCCTTTTTTGTTGTAGAGCAGGGCATTTTCGAAGATCAGTACCGGATCGGGGTCGGCGAGCGCCAGCAGGAGCATATCGTGCGCGTCCTGCACCGAAGCCGGGGTGAGAATCTTGAGGCCGGGAATGTGCGCGTACCAGCCCTCCAGACTGTGAGAATGCTGTCCGGCAAGCTGTTTTCCGGCCCCCGTCGCCGTGCGGATGACGAGGGGGATGCCGATCGGTCCGCCGGACATGTGCCGCAGCGTCGCGGCGTTGTTCATGATCTGGTCGAGTGCGAGGAGGCTGAAATTGACGGTCATGATCTCGATGATGGGGCGCATTCCGTTCATCGCGGCCCCGATGCCCGCCCCGGTAAAGCCCGATTCGCACAGCGGGGTGTCGAGAATGCGCTCGGGTCCGAACCGTTCCAGCAGCCCTTTGCTGACGGCATAGCTGCCGCCGTAGCGGCCGACGTCCTCACCGGCGAGAAAGATCCTCTCATCCTGTTCCATCGCTTTTTGGATGGCGTCGTGTACGGCATCGCGGTAGGTTGTTTCCATTTACTCCCCCTCCTCTTCGGCGTAGACGAAGCGCGTTAGATCGGCTTCGTCCTCCCACGTACCGCTTTCGGCGAATGCCACGGCGTCGTCGACGGTCTTTTCCACCTCGGCCTCGATCGCTTCGGCGTCGAGCGCGCCGGAAAGGCCGGCCGCTTCCAGCGTTTTTTGGAAGGTGACGAGGGGGCCTTTTCCCTTCCACGCCTCCACCTCTTCTTTGTCACGGTAGAGTTCGGCATCGAACATCGAGTGGGCGCGGAAGCGGTAGGTGAGACACTCCACAAAGGCGGGACCCTTTCCGGAGCGAACCTGCCGGATCGCCTCCCCGGCCGTCTGCGCAACGGCCATGACGTCCATCCCGTCGACCTGGTAGGAGGCGACCTTATAACATTGCGCTTTCTTGGCGAGATCGGTCTCCGATTCGGCGTATTGCAGGTGTGTCCCCATGCCGTAGAGGTTGTTCTCGCAGACGAACAGCAGCGGCAGCTGCCACAGCGCCGCGAGGTTGATTGATTCGTGGAATTCCCCCTCGGCGACGG
>JARROU010000147.1:0-5248 GCA_037383585.1 Campylobacterales bacterium
ACATCGTCCGTATCGAGCGCCACCATGGGATTCTGTTTCACGGTCTCGCGGGCGATACTGCCTTTTCCGACGCCCATAAAACCAATCAAAATAATATTTTTACCCATTCATATTCCTCTCATCTATCCTAACATATCTTTATAGTTCTTTCATAAACACCGTCAGCCACAGGGCATCCTCCGAACTCCCGAGCACCCGGTGGCGCTGATGCGCTTTGAGCAGCACGGTGTCGCCGCGCCGCAGCACAACCCGCTCGTCTCCGATCTGCAGTTCCGCCGTGCCTTCGAGCAGGACGACCCATTCGTCCTCCGCCTGGTCATACCAGCCGGTACGGGCCGCATTCGAAACGATCCGTTCAATCCGGACCCCATTTCGGCTCAAAAGCGTATCCACCGTCTCTTCCCCTCTGCCGGGTCGCGTGTATTTATACAGGTTGATCACGGATCACCATCCGTACGGTCGTGCGCAGCAGCGTTTCGACCTCGAGATCGAAACGGGCCTCGTACAGCGGGCCTGTATCTGTCAGGGCATCCTCCTGTTTCAAAACGCCCTCCTCGGAAAACAGGCGCCCCGTCGTCTCGAACAGCTCCCGGTCGATTTCGGAGAGGGGGTGCGACAGCATCGGCGTCGGTTCCAGCGCTCCGAGGCTTTTCTCATTGACCAGGTTGACAAGAGATTGGGGGACGAGTAAAAACCGTTCCCGCCGCGCGCAGCGCAGAAGCAGATGCGTGTCGTCCACCGCGATGCGGGAGGTCTTGACGATGGTACGCAGCGACACGTTCGACGGACAGCCCGTCAGCGCCTTCAGCGCGGCCGCCCACCGGAGCGCTTTCGCCTCCAGATCCGCTTTGAGCGCATCGACGCCTTCTTTTCTGCGCGTCGGCGCTTTCTTTTTTACCGGCGGCTCCGACCCGAACAGGGACATCAGCGCATCGATTTCGTCTTTAGACAGCAGCCCTTCCGCCATCAGAACTGCTCCATCAGGCGTTTGAAAAGCCCCGCCAGGCCGCTCTCCGTCGCCTGCACCGTGACGGAACGGTCAATGTCGGCCATAATGTTCTGCGCAATCGACTGCAGCTCTTTCGTCGGACGCGAACCGGGGAAATCGCGTACAAAACTCGAACGGCGCTTGACGGCGTAGGCGATCTTCTCGTCCTTCGTCATTTCCCCCAGCAGTTCCAGACGCAGGTCGTCACGGATATGCGTTTTCCCGACCGCCTCGATCTTGGCGAAGATGTTGTGCGCTTCTTTTGCGCTGTGCACCTGGTTGAGAATCATCTTGATGTCGCTGCGGCGCTGCGCCGTGACCTTGATCGTCGCGTACGCGTCGGTGATGGCGGCCGGATCGGGCACCGTGACGACGATCACGTCGTCCGCCGACTGCAAAAAGAGCTGCGTCTGTTCCCCGATGCCCGCCCCCGTATCAATGAGCATCACGTCAATGCCATCGAGCATGCCAGAACCGCCCAGCAGACGTTCGAACATGCCCGCATCGCAGTAGCGGAAAATCTCCTCCCCGCTTTCGCCGGGAATCAGCAGCAGGTTTTCGCGCACGCGGATAACGACATCGTCAAGCCGCGCTTCGCCTTTGAGAACATGCAGAATATTGCTCGGGGCATTCACGTTGAACATGACGTCGAGGTTGGCCAGGCCGATGTCGGCATCGAAGACGGCCACTTTCAGACCGCTCAGCGAAAGCAGCAGTGCCAGGTTTGAGGTGATCGTGCTCTTGCCGACGCCGCCTTTTCCGCTGGTTACGGCGATAAAACGCGTCTTTCTCGAGGAAGCCATCACCGTCGTCCTGAAGGCAGTAGCAGCAGCGGGATCACGACGCTTTCGCGCTCGCGCCAGTGCGGGTGCGGCACGACCAGATCGGGGGAATGGATCCGGCGCCGGTCATAGAACAGAAGGTCGAGGTCGAGGGTGCGCGGGGCATTGGCGAAACTGCGCACCCGCCCGAAACGGCGCTCGACCCGCAGCAGGTGGCGCATCAGCGCATGCGGCTGCAGGGTCGTCTCGATCGCAAGGACCGCGTTTAAAAAATCGTCCTGATCGGTGTAACCGAACGGCGGATTTTGCAGCATCGGAGACGCGGCGATGACGTTGATGAACGGGTCGCGCCGGAAATAGACGAGCAGATGCTCGAAACGGCGTGCGACGTCCCCGATATTGCCGCCGATACCGATCAGTGCCCGGTGCGGCCATCCCCGTTCAGGGAAGCGGCCGGGAAAACGGCCGGATCGGATCAGGGTCAGACGGGGGGAGAGCCGCCGCATCACCATGGTCTCAGGCCTGCTGCGCTGCCTGCTGCGCCTGCTGCTGTGCCTGCTGCGCCGCTTTCATTTCATTGAACATCTGCAGCATGCCGACCATCGCGAGATGGTAGCCGAACGGACCGAAACCGATAATGGAAGACGCGCAAACCGGCGCGATCAGGTTTTTCTGCCGGAACTCTTCGCGGCGGGCGACGTTGCTGATGTGCACTTCGATCGTCGGAATGTTGACCGCTGCAATCGCATCGCGGATGGCAACAGACGTATGCGTATAGGCGGCCGGGTTGATGATGATCCCCTGTGCATCGCCGTAGCACTCCTGGATGCGGTCAACAATCTCGCCTTCAAGATTGCTTTGAAAAAACTCGATCTCCACGCCGTTCTGATCGGCGAAATCTTTCATCTGCTGATGGATCTGTTCGAGTTTCATCGGTCCGTAGATCTGTTGTTCACGGACACCAAGCATATTGAGGTTTGGTCCCTGGATGACTGCAATTTTCATTATCTTCCTTATCTCGTTTTAAAATCGAGCAGGTATTATACGTTTCATTCTATTAAACAGTACTTCTAAAGATTCTAAGGGACAGACGATGACCATTCTCATCCCCTCGGGGATTTTGACGCCTGAGGGCGTCGTCAAAGGACATGCCGTCGCATTCGGCGAGACAATCGAAGCCGTCGGACCGGCGGATCTGCTCAAGAACCGTTACCCCGACGCGGCGGTGCTGGAGTCGGAAGTACCGACCCTGCTGATGCCGGGCCTGGTCAATGCCCACGTGCATCTCGAATTCAGCGCCAACAGAACCACGCTCAAATACGGCAACTTCCTCTCCTGGCTCTACAGCGTCATCGAACACCGAGAGACCCTCGTCAACGCGTGCGGCCGGGAGTGCCTGGACCGCTCCGTCGCGATGATGCTCGAAAACGGCATCACGGCCTTCGGCGCCGTCAGCTCCCACGGCATGGACCTCGAAGCGGCGGCGGCCGCCCCGCAGAAAGTCGTCTTTTTCAACGAGGTCATCGGGTCGCAGGCCGCCATGGCCGATACGCTCTACGGCGATTTCCTGCAGCGGCTCGAGGCTTCGAAGGCCGTCGAACGTCCCGGTTTTTATCCCGCGGTCGCCATCCACTCCCCCTACTCCGTCCACCCGGCGCTCATCAAGCGCGCCCTGCGCGTTGCGCGCGACGAGGGGCTCGTCACGACGGCACATTACCTGGAAAGCCCGGCCGAACGGGACTGGCTTGACCGAAACGAAGGCGAATTCAAACCCTTTTTCAGCGAACTGCTGCAGCAAAACTATGCCGTCAACGATGCCGCAAGCTTCCTGGAGCTCTTCTGCGAGACCCCGACGCTGATGACCCATGTCGTCCATGCGAACCCTGCGGAACTCGAAACCCTCTCGCAGGCGGGACACACCGTCATCCACTGCCCCGTTTCCAACCGCCTGCTCGGCAACGGCGCCATCGACCTCGATGCGCTTGAAGCGCAGGAGCTCCCCTGGCTGNNNCCCTGGCTGACCGGAACGGACGGGCTCAGCTCGAATTACACCCTCGACCTCTTCGAAGAGATGAAGATCGCGCTTTTCATGCATTCGGAAACCCCGCTGCTGCCGCTGGCGCGGCGTCTGCTCAACAGCGTGACCGTCGAGGCCGCCGAAGCGCTGAGGCTCAACTGCGGCGCGATCGCCGAAGGCAGAGCTGCCGACATGCTCTGGCTGGAGCTCGACCATGAACCCGGCGACGAGACCCCGCTTCACCTGCTGCTGCAGCGCTACCCGCTGAAACAGATCTTCATCGACGGAGACCCCAAAAAAGGCTGACCAATGGATACCCTGAAAAAAATCTTCGCTCCGATCGGAGCCGTCATGAACTACATCCAGAACCACTTCAAAGCGATGCTGTTTCTGCTGCTGCTCCTGGTCCTCTTCTACCCGTCGCAAAAAGAGCACCTCAAGCCCTACAACCTCAAAAGCGTCGACCTGACCGGTCCGATCATGGACACGGCGGACGTCGTCAAAGCCCTCGACGAGGCCCGTGAAAACGCCGAGGTCAAAGGGGTCATGCTCGTCGTCGATTCCCCCGGCGGCGCCGTGGCGCCGTCGCTGGAAGTCGCCTATGCCCTCAAACGGCTCAAGCAGGCCAAGCCCGTGGTCGTCTACGCGAAAGGGCTGCTGGCCAGCGGCAGCTACTACGCCTCGATCTGGGCCGACGAGATCGTTGCGAACCCCGGGGCCATGGTCGGCTCCATCGGCGTCATCATGCAAGGCGCCGACCTGCACGGCCTGATGGAGAAACTCGGCATCAAGACCCAGGTCGTCAAGGCGGGGAAATACAAGCAGGTCGGCACCGTCGACCGGCCGTGGACCCCCGAGGAACGCGCCGAGCTCGAAAAAGTCATCGAAGCGACGTACACGATGTTCGTCAACGACGTCGCCGAAGCGCGGGGGCTCGATCCGAAAAAGAGCGGCGCATATGCGGAAGCGCATATCTTTACCGCGTCGCAGGCCAAAGCGGTCGGACTGATTGACACCATCGGCGTGGAATACGATGCAAGAAAGATCCTGGAGAAACGCAGCGGCGTCTCCGATCCCTCCTGGAACGAGGAGAGTGAAATGGACAAGTTCTTCAGACAGCTCGGCAGCGAAGGCGCCGCGATGCTGCAGCTCTATTTTCCGCAAATGGTGCTCAGATAGAGCCCGGGGCATGTCTGAAAACTGCAGCAGTTTTAATTGAAAGTGCCCTTTATGTATAATTGCAAAAACGAATACGAATAAAAGAGACGTAAATGATCAAGAGACCTGAACCCATCGATGAAGAAGTCCTGTTTGACGGCCGCAGCCTGATCTCCGAAACCGACCTCAAAGGCATCATTACCTTTGTCAACCGCAAATTCGTCGAGATGACCGGCTACTCGAAAAAAGAGGCGGTCGGTCAGCCGCACAACATCCTGCGCCACCCCGATATGCCCAAAGCGG
>JARROU010000147.1:5254-5890 GCA_037383585.1 Campylobacterales bacterium
CACAATATCCTGCGCCACCCCGATATGCCCAAAGCGGCGTTCGAAGGCATGTGGAAACTCATTAAAGAAGGCAAGACATGGGAAGGGTATGTCAAAAACCTTCGCAAAGACGGCAAATACTACTGGGTCGTTGTCACCATCGTTCCGAAAAAAGATGAGAACGGCAACATCATCGGCTACATCGCTTCGCGTAAGATGCCCGACCCGCACAAACTCCAAACCATTATCCACCAATACCGCGATATGATCGCAAAAGAGAAATAACCGCGGCTTTCTCCGGCCGAAGACAATAACCTAACGTTATCGATGCCGGTCGGAAAACACCAGGAGCCCCTGCCCGCGCGTTTTCCGGACTTTTTAAGGATAACACCAAGTTTGGTCTGCTACAGTAGCAACAGGGTAAGTGTTTTACCTTGGTTTTAACCTCGGTGCAGATCATACCGATCTGTGTGTTCAAGTTTCGTTCAATTGCGGAAAAGGGGGAAACCTACCCCCTTTTCCGCTCTTTCCCCTTATACTTTCCGTTCCGATCCAAGCCCTTAGACACAACGTAAGTCCCCACGTGGTAAAATAGCAACCAATTCAACAGGCGAGCACATATGAAGATCATCATAGCCATCAGCGGCGCCAGCGGCG
>JARROU010000148.1:0-3764 GCA_037383585.1 Campylobacterales bacterium
TCGTAGAAGCCGTGTTCGAAACCGAGCTCGTAGAGCCTGTCGATCGCCCTGTACTGCAGCGGACTCAGTTCCACGGATTCGTCGTTGGCATAGAGTTCGAGGTAGCGGTCCAGCGTCGGGGCGTCGATCCGGACGAGGTTGTTTTCGAGCAGCTTTTCGCAGAGCTCCTCTTTGCGCTCGCGCGCGACGCGCACGGCGTCCGTCAGGGTCCGCTCGTAGGCGATGGCGGAGGTCAGCGGGAGGGAGCGACGGATCGCCATGCCGCCCAGCGGCAGCGGAAGATCTTCTCCTGCAAACTCCTGCCAGACGTCCCACATTTCGCGTTCGACTTCGAGGCTGTCGTCGAAGGTCAGGATGCTTTCGTGGATCAGTACGCCCGCATCAACGGCGCCGGTTTTCACCGCTTCTTCGATCTCCAGGAAGTTCATGTAGACGATGCGCGCGTCAGGGTAGGCCATACGGAAGAGCATCGCGTTGGTGGTATAGCGGCCGCTCAGCGCCACCTTGAAGCGGCGCTTGAGTTTTTCACCTTTGCGTTTGATCAGCTTGGGACCGTAGCCCTCGCCGAAGCTGACGGCGGTGCGCAGCAGGGCGTATTCGTCCCGGATATGGGGGTAGAGGGCAAAGCTGATCGCCGTAATGTCGTAGGTGCCGGCCAGCGCCTCAACATTGAGGGTTTCGATATCGAGCGCCACGTTCTCGAAAGCGACATCCGGCTGCGTGACCCATCCGAATTTGACGGCATAGTACATAAAAATATCATCCGCGTCCGGGGAGTGGGCGATCAGCATTTTTTTCACAAAACAGTCCTCTTTTTTATTACGCCCATTTTAGCCAATGCGCGCTAAAATGCCGGAACGAATCGGCGTTAAAAATATGTCACAATGAAATATTTAAATACCAAGATTTCAAAATGACATAAAATGAGAGAAAATTACCTAAAGGCTGTACGCACATGGACGCAAACAAGCAAAAATCACTTGAACTGGCGATGAAGCAGATCGACAAGGCATTCGGGAAAGGGACGCTGATGCGTCTGGGCGACAAGGAGATCGAACCGATCAGTTCCATCAGTACCGGCTCCATCGGCCTTGACCTCGCGCTTGGGATCAACGGCGTGCCGGAAGGGCGCGTCATCGAGGTGTACGGACCGGAGAGTTCGGGGAAAACGACCCTGGCGCTGCAGATTACGGCGGAAGCGCAGAAAAACGGGGGCGTGTGCGCCTTTATCGATGCCGAACATGCGCTGGACGTCGGGTATGCGAAAAACCTCGGCGTCGATGTCGAGAACCTGCTCGTTTCCCAGCCCGACTACGGTGAACAGGCGCTCGATATCGTCGAGACGATTGCCCGTTCGGGCGCCGTCGACCTGATCGTCGTCGACTCGGTCGCCGCCCTGACGCCGAAAGTCGAGATCGAGGGGGAGATGAACGATCAGCAGGTCGGTGTCCAGGCCCGTCTGATGTCCAAGGCGCTGCGCAAGATTACCGGCGTCCTGCACAAGATGAACACGACGATCATCTTTATCAACCAGATCCGTATGAAGATCGGGACGATGGGCTACGGCTCTCCCGAAACGACGACGGGCGGGAACGCGCTGAAGTTCTACGCCTCGGTGCGCATCGACGTCCGCAAGATCGCGACGCTCAAGCAGGGTGATAGCCAGATCGGAAACCGGGTCAAGGCCAAAGTCATCAAGAACAAAGTGGCCCCGCCGTTCCGCCAGGCGGAGTTCGACATTATGTTCGGAGAGGGGATCTCCAAAGAAGGCGAATTGGTAGATTATGGGGTAAAACTTGATATAATTGACAAAAGTGGAGCTTGGTTCAGCTACGAAGACATGAAACTGGGTCAGGGGCGTGAAAACGTCAAGCAAAAGTTTAAAGATGAACCGGTGCTCGCAGTTGAAATCGAGAACAAAATCCGAAAAGCCATGGGCATGAGTAACATCATGGAGATGGACGAATCAGAAATGAATGAGGTTGATGAATGATCTATATCGATAATGTAACGGCAATGGAGGTGATGGATTCACGCGGGAATCCTACAGTCAAAGCAACAGTGGAACTGAGCGACGGTACGACGGCAAGCGCCATCGTGCCGAGCGGTGCGAGCACCGGAAAACGCGAAGCACTGGAGCTGCGCGACGGCGGCGACCGCTACATGGGCAAAGGGGTCCTGAGCGCGGTCGAAAACGTCAACACGCAGATTGCCGATGCCATTATCGGTCTGAGCCCTTTCAACCAGGCGATGATTGATGCCGAGATGAAAGCGCTTGACGGAACGGAGAACTACTCCAATCTGGGTGCCAATGCGGTGCTGGGTGTCTCGATGGCGGTGGCACGCGCGGCTGCGGACAGCCTCGGCATGCCGCTGTACCGCTACCTCGGCGGTGCCAATGCGATGGTCATGCCGACGCCGATGCTCAACATCATCAACGGCGGTTCCCATGCCGACAACTCGGTGGACTTCCAGGAATATATGATCATGCCGGTCGGCTTTGAAGACTTCGCCGAGGCGCTGCGCGCTTCCGCGGAGGTGTACCACAACCTGAAAAAGATCCTCAAAGATGCCAACCACAACACCGCGCTCGGCGACGAGGGCGGGTTCGCGCCGGATCTCAGCTCCAACGAAGAGCCGATCCAGGTCATCATGCAGGCGATTGAAAAAGCGGGCTACAAGCCGGGTGAAGAGATCGCGATCGCCCTGGACGTCGCCAGCTCGGAGCTGGTCGTCGACGGCGGATACCGCCTCGATTCCGAGAACCGCACCGTGACGGCGGAAGAGCTGGTCGATTACTACGTCGAACTGTGCAGCAAATACCCGATTGTCTCGATCGAGGACGGCCTCGGCGAAGACGACTGGGACGGCTGGAAGGTCCTGACGGAAAAACTCGGCGACAAAGTGCAGCTCGTCGGCGACGACCTCTTCGTCACCAATGCGAATATCCTGGCGCAGGGGATTGAAAAAGAGATCGGCAATGCGATCCTGATCAAGCCGAACCAGATCGGTTCCGTTTCCGAAACGATGCTGACGGTCCGCCTGGCGCAACGCAACGGCTACAAATGCGTCATGAGCCACCGCTCGGGTGAAAGCGAAGACGCGTTTATCGCCGACTTCGCCGTCGCGCTCAACTGCGGCGAGATCAAGACCGGTTCGACGGCACGGGGGGAGCGTACGGCTAAGTACAACCGCCTGCTGGAGATCGAAAATGAAATCGTGTACGGCGAATATCTGGGCGCTGTACTGTTCAGTTAATCCACTGCCGCCCCTGCGGCATAAAGAGGTACCATGCCGCCCTCTGAACCTACGACCCCGCCGAGGGGAGAGCACGAGATCGAGAAGCGGCCTCCGGGCCTGATCGAGCGCTACCTCGGTTTTCGGACGAAACCGTTTCTTCTGGCGCTGGCGGGAGTCGTCGTCTCAGCACTTTATATCAGTAACCTGCTCTTCGGCAATGCCTCGCTGCAGGTCCTGCTGCAGCTCGAAACCTATGAAGGGCATTTGACGAGCGAGATAGCAAGATTGAAGCTGGAAAATGCCACACTGCAAAAAGAGTATTTCGAGCTCAAAGAGCTTGAACCTTCGGAGTAGAAAGCATGATGCGATTCGCAACACTTCTTTTTCTAATATCCTGCAGCCTGTTGACGGCTCGGGACAATCCCTTTGCCCCGGTTCCATCTGTGCCGGTGCCTGAAACCGCTGCAGCAGTTTCTGAAACACAAATTGTTTCCGAGTCAGAGGTTAAGGTTCCTGTCAAAAAC
>JARROU010000149.1:0-7099 GCA_037383585.1 Campylobacterales bacterium
GTCCCAGCGCCTTGGCAAGGGAATTGATCGCCGTCGTCTTCGCCAGACCCGGGACCCCTTCGACGAGGATGTGCCCGTCGGTGATGAGCCCGATCAGCAGTGCGTCGATCAGCGTTTCCTGCCCGACCATCACCTTGGCGATTTCGTTTTTGATGGCGTTGATTTTCTCGTTCATGCGTCTTCCTTGCAGCAGTGATGCATGCAATCTTAGAACGCAAGGGTAAATGTGACGTAAATGTTACCGGGGTGAAAAGCCCTAGGCAATCCGGCTTTTCTCGCCGCGGTCGGCGAGGCTGAGCCAGGCCGGGAGCATGAGGAGGTCGACCGCGACGGCGATCAGCAGGGCCGTTGCCGTGACGATCCCGAAGTTGACGTTGGGGACGAAGTCGCTGAGGGTGAAGACCGTGAAGGCGGCGCTGAGGATCAGCGTCGTAAAGACGATGGCCTTGCCCGCATAGTGGAAGACGTAGGCGAGGGCGTTTTCAAGCGACTCGCCCCGCGCGCGCGCCTCGCGGTACTTGACGAGGAAGTGGATCGTGTCGTCGACCGCCACCCCGATGATGATCGCCCCGGAGACGGCCACGCCGAGGTCGATGGTGATCCAGCCACCCCATGACGCCGACGACGAGCACGATCGGCAGGACGTTGGGCACGATGAAGAGGGGGATCATGCGCAGGCTGCGGAAGATGAGGAGCATCATCAGCGAGACGGCGGCGATCGCCAGAAGGATCGACTCGATCAGGGTGTCGGTCACGTCGTGCTGCATGTGCGCGAACATCTGCGTCTGGCCGTTGACCCGGGCGGTATAGGGGGTCTGTTCCCACCACCGCTCCGCCCACGCCATCATCTCCAGGTCCAGCGACGTATCGACGATGTCGACCGAGGCGGTGACGCGCAGCTTCTGTTCGTTGACATCCATGCGGTCGTTGATCTCCATCCCCTGCGGCAGGGAGAGCGAATACAGCAGCAGGTATTGTGCGATCAGGTTCTGGCGCTCGGGCACGGTTTTGGAGAAGTTCAGCACCTCGTTGAATTTCCGGACGACGTCGACGAGGGAGGTCGTATGGCGCACGGCAGGGTATTTCGCCTTGAACGCCTCCGTGAAGCGATCCACCGTTTTCATGAACTCGGGAGATTTGATGCCGTCTTTTTCACCGGAGTCGACGACGATCTCGTACGCCATCGGGCCCGTCAGGTTGGCCTGCACGAAGGTCACGGTCTCGCGGAAGGGCACATGCTCCCGGAAGTAGCGCACCGTGTTCGAATCGACCTTGACCCAGGCGATGCCGGCCCCGAGGGCCCCGAACAGCAGCAGGCTTGCCAGCAGAATCTTTTGGTCGTTGGCCAGGATAAAGCGTGCCGCGCGCAGCGACAGGAGATCGTGTTCTCCTGTGCCGGCCGCTTCACCGTTGGCCGCTTTCACCTTCGGATTGAGGATCGCCAGCATGGCCGGTACGAAGAGGATCGTCAGCACGAAGGCCAGCAGCGCCGCGGTGGCTGTGGCGATCCCGAGCGTTTTGACGGGGATGACGTGCGAGATTCCCAGCGAAGCGAACCCGACGGCCGTCGTCAGTGACGTCAGCAGGATCGGCAGGAAGTTTTTGCGGACGCTGTAGCGGATCGCGTCATGGTTGCCCATCTCTTTGCGGCGCCCCACCAGGTAGATCCAGAAGAGGTGCATCGCGTCGGCGATCCCGATGGCGACGACGAAGACGGGGAGGTTGGCCGTGAAATTGTTGAGCCTGTAGCCCAGCAGCACCTGCACCGCCAGGACGATCAGAAAGGTGAAGACGACGACGGAAAGGCTCAGCAGCATGCCCGACGGCCGCCGGAAGATGAGCCACAGCAGCACCATCGCGATCCCCAGCACGATCGGCGTAAAGGTCGCGACGTCGTGTTCGCCCAGCGTGATGAAGGACATGTTGAGGATGGGGCCGCCGCCGATGTGAAAATCGTACCCGCTCGCCGCCTCTTTCGCCACGATCGCCTCCGCGGCGGCTTTGAGCCGTGCCGAGACCTCCGGGTCGTCCCCCGCCTTGGGCGTCAGGCGCGCCGCGATCATCGTCGTTTTCAGGTCTTCGCTGACGATCCGGCCGACAATGCTCTCCTCGTGCGCAGCGATGCGCGCATTTTGCTCAAGTTGTTCGGGGGTCATCGACGACGCATCTTCGATGAAATCCTCGACCAGCACATCGTCGGGGTATTCCGGGTCGCTGTGCACGTACTGGTAGTTGGTGAGCGAGTCGACCCGCGCGATGTCTTTGGTCTGCCACAGCGCCTCGGTGATGCGCTCCACGACCCCCAGCGCTTTGGGGTTGAAGACGCCCTCTTCGTCGCGGAACATGATCAGCAGCGCGTCGTCGTTGCCGAAGACGGAACGGAAATCGTCGTACTGTTCCAAAATCGGCGATCCCTCCCCGAACCAGATGCGGTAGCTGCCTTCGAACTGCAGGTGCCGCAGCTGCGAGGCCAGTGCGAGGGTCAGCAGCGGGATAAGGACCGCGGCCCACCAGCGGAAACGGATGATGCCGTCGACAAAACGATCAAGATTCATGGAGTTCCTTTAATTACGAAAATGCCGAAAGCATTTTTGTGCTTTTGTCCTCGTAGCCTGCGAAATTCCGCTTCGCTACATGTGCCATAGCGGCAAGCGTAGATGTACGGGGCTTTGCTCTGGACATCGTTCAAAAATAGTATCCGAGTTTTACGGTGACGGTCTGTATTCTGCCCAGCAGGTGAAAGGCCGTCGCGGTGCGTTTCGAGGGTTCGATGTAGCGGTAATCCGCATTGAGTTTGAAGGCGTCGAAGAGGCGCGTTTCGTATTCGGCGTACCAGCTCTGTTCGTTGTACTCCATGTCCGAGACGACCCCGCCGACAAGCGACGCATCGTTCATGTTGTTCCAGCTGTAGCGCAGCCCGACGAAGAGGTCGTTCTGGAAGACTTCGAAAAGCTCCAGGTCCGTGTACTTTCCTTCGCCTTTTTCCAGGGTGTCGTAGCGGTAATATTCCGCCAGCAGTCCGAGGTCGGCATTGCCGTGGATCTGCGAAAGGGTGTGTTCGACCCCGATGCCGACGTGGTAGTAGTCCGAGATGCGCTCTTCGTCGATGACGTCGGTATAGAGCGCCTCGAGTTTGAAGAGCGTCTCGCCGACGACGAGCGTCTCAAAGGTCATCGCTTTGTTGACAAGGTACGCGTGTTCGCCCAGCGTGACCGGGACCGAGCCGTCCGGCGGGCCGTCGGGGAGGAAATAGCGCTGCGCATCGTAGCCGTGCTGGAGGATTACCGTGTAATCCAGGGGGTATTCGGTCTCCGTCGAACCGCTGAGACGCAGGTAGAAGGTGGGACGGTCGCGTGATGTCTCGGTGTTCAGGGTACGGTCGTAGCGGGCGAAGGGCGGGAAGAAGTAATAGACGTAGGGCGGTTGCGCCATCTTCCGGTCCTTTGTCTTCTTCGAAAAGCCCGCTGCGAAAATCGACGGGGTTGAAGCCGTCGACGATGTTGCGCACCTCGAGTGCGCCCCAGAAACGGATGCTCCTGCCCGCGCTCAGCCGGTCCTCGTCGAAGTCGTAGCTGCCGTACAGTTCGTCAAGGCGCACGAAGCTGCGGCCGTTGTGCTCGTTACGCCCCTGCAGATCGTAGTAATCCTGCTGTGCATTGAGCTGCAGCGCCGCGCGGAACGCTTCGTGCGCGTATTCGGCTTCCAGGTTTCCCAGCAGCGTGAAATCGTTGTCATGCTTGCTTTCGGGCCGGATCAGGAAGGCGTCGGCTTGAAGGTCGGCATGGCCCCTGATTTCGACGTCGGCTGTGAGCGGGATCACCGCGAGCAGCAGCGGCAGCAGCGGTCTCATCGTTTGAGAACCCGCTTGTGGAAATCCTTGTCGGAAAGCCCGGTATTGATTGTTTCATGTTCCCAGACGAGGATCGTCTTTTTGTCGTTCTGGTGGTTGGTCATCGTGATCTTTCCGATCCGCCAGACGCCGCCGACATTTCGATAGTCGCCGAAGCGCGCCGTCTTCAGCAGCGCATTTTTGCGGTCGTAGTAATCGACCCGTACGATTACGAAGGTCTCGGGATCGGTCCAGCTCACCTGTTTCGTGTAGCCGGAGTTTTTCTCCTTGGGGACACGGACGGTCCGGTAGAGGGTTCTGCCGTCAAGTTCCACCGTCTGTGCATCGCCTTCGTAGGTGTACTTTTCGACGTTGAAGGAGCTGAGGTCCTCGTAGCTGAACTCGCTGCCCATGAAGGCGCCGGACTTGTTCTTCGAGGCGATCCGCTTGACGCGCTTGAGCGCGGGCAGATAGAGCCACTGGTCGTCGTCGCGGTCCAGGTGTTCGTAATTGAGGAATTTCGTCCCCTTGACGTCCGCGGGCGAGCGGAACTCCATCAGCGACTTGTCGCCCTGATCGCCCTCGAGGACTTTCATGCGCATGGAACGTTCCCGGGCCTGGCCGTTCGCGTTGATCAGGGTCATCTTCATCTCGCTGAGGGCATCGTGGAAGCCGCTGAGCGCCGTATCGGTTTTTTGCGCGAGTTCGTAGGCGCCGACGGCCCAGGCATTGAGCCCGAGCAGCATTAAGAGGAGAAGTTTACGCATTGTTCTTTCTCCGTTTGCGAAACCATTCCCTGCGTTTGCAGATGAGGTACATCCCGGGGCAGCGCCCGGTAATGTAGGCAACAACCGCCATGGTCGCCGGGACATAGATCAGCCAGTGCACGGCATCGAAACCCGAAAGGACGATGCCCGTCCACAACATCAGCGCCGGACCGAGAAACCATTGCCGCGTCAGCGGATCCACTTTCATTGAACACATAGATACTCCTTATGTAAACGATGTCAACATTTGATGTTGACAATGTTAACATAGCGATGTGACACCTGTCAACACCAAAGCGCATTTTCGTTATAATTTTTATATGAGCAAAGAAAGAAAGCGCCCTTACCATCACGGCAACCTCAAAGAAGCGGCCGTCAAGGCGGCCCTTGAAATGATCGAAAAAGAGGGGATCGAGACGATTACGCTGCGGGAGCTCTCCCACCGCATCGGCGCGTCGCGCACGGCGATCTACCGCCATTTCGAAAATAAAGAAGCGCTGATCCAGGCCGTCATCCTGGCAGGTTTCGAACGTTTCGACGCCCATTTCGTCGAGATATTTTCCCGGCAGGATGCGGACGTACTGACCCGTTTTACGATGATGGGACGCGCCTATCTGGCCTTTGCGGTCGGGAACCCGCAGCTTTACCGTCTGCTGTTCGGCGAGAAGGTCCACCGCGAACGCGAAGAGGTCTGCGACCTCGAAGATGCGCAGAAAGCGACGGGGTTCCACGCCCTGGTGCAGCTGATCGAAGCGGGACAGCATGAAGGCGTTTTCAAAGCCGGGGACGCGTTTTTGCAGGCCGCGACCGTCTGGTCGATGATCCACGGGCTCTCGTCGCTCATCCTCGACGGCCACATCGCGATCAGCGACAACGTCGATGCCATATTCGATGCGGGGATCGATGTTCTGTTGAAGGGGCTTGGGACGCAGAAGTAGGGGGGATGCCTAAGCGTTCTTGCTATGCTATACTGTTGCTACGTTCGCTCCTTATAATAGGAACATGTGTGTTTTATGCGCAGAAGGAGAACCCATGACGCTGATAGACCTCTTTACCGACCACGTTGTCAACCGCAAGAACCTCAAAGACTACGTCGAGATCCGCAAGAATATCCATGAACGCGGCGAATTCAACGACCAGACCCTGCTCCAGGCCGAAGAGGACCTGCAGCGGCTGAAGCGCGAAGATCCGGAAGTGTACGAAGCGATGTATGACACCCTTGCCGAGATCATGCGGCGCGACGAAGGACACTACGTCGAATACCCCATTAACTTCATCCGGCAGATCCTGCACATTTACCAAGACGGTATCCCGCCCAAAAAAGCGCTCGAGGCGTACCGCCGGGAACTCGATCACCGTTACAGGGACGCCTGCTAGTCTCCCCCGCGTACGCCCGTCCTCAGAGTAAGCGGACCCATGCGGTCCGCTCTGTCCCCTTGCTGCTGTATCGGTCCGCTTTGTTATAAAAGAAAACGGGGACGGCTGTCCCCGGTGAAGAGCGCCTTAGAGGGCCGTCCGGAAGTTGACGATGCGTGACTGGTATGCGCTCGGGCGCGCCGGAATGATGCAGGGGATGGTTCCCCAAGAGAGGCCGAGGGTCGGGAGACGGTAGTAGAACATGGTCATAACAACTCCTTTACGGGCGTCCGAGGGGACGCCGCGATGTTCAAATAACCATTGTAAATAGGCAACGTAGCACCAACGTAGCAAAGCGGTAAAAAATAGATTTCTGTTTTTTGAATTCAGTTCATTTTTAGAAATATAATTTTAGGATGCGCCATTCTATTTTTATATGGATATCAACGATGATCAAGACAAAACTGCAAGACGTCAAACGGTCGCTGATCCTCGAAGAGGCGGCGAAGGGGTTTGAAACGGTCGGTTTCGAGCAGCTCAAGGTTTCCGACCTGGCAAAAAGCATCGGGGTTTCCGTGGGGACGATCTACGGGCTGTTCGAATCGAAAGAGGGGCTCTACCTGGCCTACGTTCAGCAGCAGATCTCCCATTATATGGAAGAGCTGCAGGCGCGCTTCGAAACGGTGTCGGAGCCCGAGGCACAGCTCGAGCAGGTCTTTTTGCTCAAGTTCGGCCACTTCGCCTCCAAACGCAAGGCGGTGGAGGAGTGTGCGAAGAACAACCCGCTCTTTTTCAGCAACCTCCGCCACGCCGAACCGGAAATACTCGAAGCGGTGTACCGCAAGATCGCGGAGATCGTCCGTGCGATCAATCCGGAGATCGGCGACGAGCGGGCGCTGGAACTGGCGTACCTCTTTATCGGGCTCAGCGACGGCTACCTGACCTACTGGCTCGCCCATGACGGGGACCTGCTTTCAAAGGTGCCGGAACTGCAGGCACAGATACTGATGATGATCAAAGGATGCTGATGCGACACTACCTCTCTTTACTGCTGCTGGGAAGCAGCCTGTTCGCGTTCGACCTGCCGACCCTGATCGAGCAGGCGCAGCGCAACGAACAGGTGCAGGCCTATGCCAAACGCGCGGAG